>CALRLV020000282.1:0-4246 GCA_943368895.1 Ferrovibrio terrae | reverse complement strand
CATCATTCTGCAGTGCCATGGCATCGGTGATACCAAACTTGGGCTTCGCGCGGATCACTTCGGAAATGCGCGTCATTCTGCTGGGGTCGGCCCACTCGAGCGCGAACAGATGCGGATAGCCTTCAGGCACATTGCTTTCATTGGCGGTTGCGATCCAGCCTTCTTTCGGATTGTGCTTTACGGGCATCAGGGCCGGATCAAGCAGACCTGTCCAGCGGTATTGCTCCCCTGCTGGCACAGGCAAAAGGCCATCCCCTGTCTTGCGGATGGGAACAAAGCCTCCCGGTGCCCAGCCAATATCGCCTTTCTTGTCGGCAAAAAGCAAGTTTAGGGGCGGTGCGCCCCAATGATTGCGCGCCACCAGAAACTCATCCCACGACTTGGCTTTGAAGGCCCAAGCCGCATTGAAATAGGCAGAGCCCCCGGGCTGGCTCCAAGTCGTGCGAAGGGCGAAACTACGCTGGGTCACGGGGTCTTCATACAGGATTGGCCCATCAGAGCTGAATTTCAGCACGACTTCTTGGCTGCCTTGGCCTTTGACCTCGATGGTTTCGCGGACCTCCCTAAGCGTGACCTTGGCGTCGTTGACGACCAGATCTTGCTGATCAATCGCAAAGATCGTGAGAGCCCAAGCAATCTCGCCATTATGGCCAAAGCTAATGCCTGGCAGCGCAGGCTCACCCGCACCCGCAAGTTTCAGCTCGGGCGTATCAATGTGCGAGAGATAGCGCAGATTGGGGATGGATTGGGCCCGATGCGGGTCATTGGCGAGAATTGGCCGACCGGTCGCGCTGCGCTGCGGACCAATCACCCAATTGTTGGAACCTTCTTGGCTTTCGGTCTCTTGGCGCGCCATCACCAAGACTTTGCCGTCAAATTTCACATCGCTGGTGCCCAGCGTGAAGGTATCTAGGACGTTCTGCGGGATGCTGCAGGGGTCGAGGCCTTGGGGGATTTTCACTTCGGTTGCGGGCTCTAGCCTGCGCCGCAGAGGCTCTAGCTTCGCGTCACCGCCGCAGAGGGCGCGGGCACGGGCGACTTCACTCGTCAGGTTTGATGCCAAAGCATTGGAGCGAATGCGCACGACGTCATCAGCCTGCCAGCGCTCTGGCCTTGTGCCGGTTGCCGTAAATTCGATGGGAAGTTTTTGCTGCCCGCGTTCAGTCTCTGCGATATAGGCATTGATGCCCGCGACAAAACCTTCGGTCCAATCCTTGGCCTCATCTGGATAGGCCTTCCATTCGGCCGCCATATCGCCGCGATAGAGGAGGAGGCGGGCTGCGCGGTCTTGTTCAATATAGGATGGGCCAAAGCTGGCGGCGAGGCGGCCCAGACCGCGTTTGCGCCACAGATCAATCTGCCACAGCCGGTCGCGCGCCACCGCATAGCCCTGCAGGAAGAAGCCATCGCGCGCATTGGCGGCATAAATATGGGGAATGCCGGCCCGATCAATAATGATCTCGCCCGACTGGGATAGGCCAGGTAAAGCGCGTGCTTCTTGCGTGACGCTGGGCGGCAAGGCCTGCGCGTGTGCTTGGCCCGCGAACATTAAGGTCAGCAAAATTGGCGGCAACATCCAAGGCTTCATGGCTGGCTCTCCCTTTCAATAAAGCCAGCAGCCTAATCAGGGTCCGGTGAAAAGACCATCCGGCATCGGCTCATTCAGTTTGAAATCCCGCCAGACAATCTCATTCTGCTTCACCCCGTTATAATAAAGGCGAATGCGACCGGGCTGGACCCAAAATGAGCCGGGCTTTTGATAAAAATTGGAATAGATGCGTTCGTGCCAGCCGCGCGGCGTCGCAAAGCCGACGGACAGGATCGCATAATCGGCGCGCGATATGCCAAATAAGGTCTTGGCCCCTGTGGGGTCGCTCACTTCGATCCGATAAACCGGTTGCCCATCGACCAGATCATCGGGCTGGCGGGCAAGGGTAAAGCCTGGGTCTAGGGCAAAGCGGATGACGCCAAAGCCAAAATTCTCGGCCCATTGCTTGTCGGCGGCTGAAGGCGGCAAGATGCCATCTGGCCCATAGGTCCGCGCTCCATCAAAAGCCAAAAAGGTGACAATCTTGCCGTCGCGCCGGCTCTCGATCCGCACTTTGCCATCGGCATTGTGGGCCTGGGGCTTAAACTCAGGATAGACCCGCCACATCTTGTGGCTCTCATTGATCAGAGGCGTGCCATCTGCAGCGTAAAAGGTGCCATAGCCTTCCAGATACAAGGTCGTGGGCCGTCGCCAGCTTTCCCCGCCAGCATGGGTGGTCGCGCGCTCAACGATGGTGCGCGCACTTAACTCCGGCTTGTCCATCCGCGCGCCAACTAAGGGCTGTTCGGGTCCCGGTGGCGGCAAGCTTTTGGCCCAAGCCGATCCTGCCACGACGAGCGCTAAGGCAACGATTGCCGGCGCGCGCATCAGGCGATTTCCACGACTTGCACATCCGCCTCGGATATGGCCTGACGCGCAGCCTTCAAGGGCTGATATTCGGTGCTGTTCCAAAAGGCCTCGATCGCTGCCTTATTGGGCCATTCAGAGACCACCGCTGCAAGCCCATTGGCACGTGGGCCTTCAAAGCTTTCACACCCCGGTCCGCGCACAATATATTTCCCGCCAAAGCGCGCAATCAAAGCCGCCGTCGGCTTGCCATAGACTTCCAGAAACCGCTCGCGATCATGAACCCGCACGGTGACAATCATATAGGCTGGCATAGATCCGTCCTCGACTATTGGTTTGCTTGCTTCCATAATTTCAGCAAAAGATATATCCATTGCTTTATAGGGAGGAAGCAAGTGAAACTTTTGCGCGCCGCAACATTAAACGTCCGTGATCTCAACCGGTCTGAGGCTTTGTACCGCGATTGGCTATTCTATCGCACGGTGGAGAGCGGCGTCTTGGCGCGCGATCTGGCCTGCTCGTGGGGTGCGCCGGATAGTGCTGGCCTTCCTTATGTCGTGATGCAGCCAGAAAGTGGGGCCGACATATATTTGCGCCTGATACAAGATGATCCTCATCCCGATTATGAAGCGCTGAAGACCTATGGCTGGGCCGCCATTGAAATCTGTGTCGATGACGTTTTGAAAGTGAATGAGCGGATGCTGCAAAGCCCGTTCAAAATCATTGGCCCGCCAAGGGAACTGGACGGAATGCCTGCGATCTTCCCGATGCAGGTGCAGGGCCCCGATGATGAGATCGTGTATCTGACCCAAATTCGCGACGATCTGCCCATGTATGATTTACCGCGTGCAACCAGCCTGATTGACCGTCAATTCATCCATGTCTGTGCGGTCTCCGACCTGCAAGGCGCGTTGAATTGGTGTCAGGCTGTGCTGGGCCTCAGCTTTGGGCGCGATATGGACATTGTCTATACCATGTTGGCAAACGCCTTTGGGGTTCCGTTTGAAGAAAAGTTCACCATTGCGACGCTGACCCATGCACGCGATGTCTTCTTTGAGTTTGACCAATTGCCACCTGCTGCGGGGCCTCGCCCTAGCTGGAAGGGCCGTCTGCCGCAGGGGGTTAGCCTCTCAACCATCGTGCTGCCGGACTTTCGCGAGCGGGTGCGGGAGCATGCCAAATGGCTGATCACGCCGCCGACCGTACATCAGGGTGAGATTTATCAAGGCAAACGCGCGGCCACGATGCGTGGCCCTGATGGCATTTTGTTTGAAGTGGTGGAGCTATGAAGCAGGTCGTCCTGAAGCACGCCCTGACGGCGCGGCCCTGCGCCCATGATTTTGCGGTGGTGGAGATGGATCCCCCCGTCTGTCCAGAAGGCGGCGTTTTGGTGCGTGTGGTGCATCTATCGCTCGACCCCTATGTCGGCTCTCGCCTGCGCGGCAAACATATGGGCGAACCGGCGCCACGACCGAGTGTCGACCCTATCCCCGGAGCCGCAGTCTGTCAGGTTCTTGAAAGCAAGGCGGCGGGCATCAAGGCTGGCGATTGGGTCCAAGCCATGGAAGTTGGTTGGCGGGACATGGCCGATCTTGGCCCCGGCAGCTTTCGCTTGCTCAACCCAAAAACCGCCCCTTTGGCAGCCCATGCAGGTGTTCTGGGCATGCCGGGCCTGACGGCCTGGGCGGGCATGACGCAATTAGCCAAAGTGGGCCCGGGCGATGTGGTTTTGGTCGATGCTGCTGCTGGCCCTGTCGGTGGTACGGTCGGTCAGATCGCCCGCATCAAAGGGGCTAAACGGGTCGTGGGCATTGCAGGTGGCGCACAGAAATGCGCCCTTGTCACCGACAT
>CALRLV020000281.1:0-4257 GCA_943368895.1 Ferrovibrio terrae | reverse complement strand
CCTTAAGATTCGTCCTGATTATGAATCCGTGCAGGAAATGCCGATCGGATTTGACGATCCAGAAGCCATTGGAATTTCTTGGGCCTTTGATGCTATTGATCGCACATCGGATGAACATGTGCCCTCGTGGCAAACCGATTCTGGCTATGACACCAAGGAAGAGAAGGACCGCCGCGAAAAGCGCAAGCAGTTTTTGGCTGGTCTGGAGGCCGCCGGTGTCCATGGTGTGATTGTCGACCAAACTGGCCATGTGCATGCAGGCACGTCAAAATGGGCTCGCCGGATTGAGGCATCGAGCACGCTGCGTTTGAAAGACGGCAAATTGACAGCCTTGGCAGCCCGCAGTGTCACTGACCTGCAAGCAGGCCTCGGTGTTCTCTATGACGGCTATCAGGGCAAGCATTTGTCTGTGCCATTGCGGACTTTGGATGGTTGGGTCGTGGATATGGTCCGGCTGTTTAAATGCGAGGCGACCTTAGGTCCCCATGTTGCTGTGCTTTTGCCAAAGACCGCGCAAGATGAGATGGCGACCATTACCGGCCTGCAAGTCTTTGCCGGCCTCACCAAGTCTGAAGCCAATATCGCAACGCTGCTCTCACAAGCCCGCATGGTCGAAGAGATTGCATCGATCCGAAAGACTTCTGTGGCGACCGTCAAGAGTCAAATCAAAGGCCTGCTCGCGAAATTAGGCTTACGGCGGCAAGCGGATTTGGTTCGACTGGTATCTACCGCTAGGTGAGGTCTTGACGAGGCGGGCGTAGCCCTGCACTTGCCATCCTATGACACATCCATTTGCACTGGCTTCTGGCTTTACTGACCCTGAAATTGCGCGCTGGCAGGAACTGGCAGAGAAAGCATTGAAGGGTGCCCCGTTTGAACGTCTCATTGGGCAGACCTATGATGGCCTACAAGTTCGGCCGCTCTATACTTCTGCTGATGCGCCGAACCCAGCCGAACGGACTGGTGTGGCAGGCCAAGCGCCTTTCATCCGTGGTGCCGATGCGGTGCGCGATGCGTTCTTGCCGTGGGATATTCGTCAAACGATTTTGACGCCAGACCTGCACGCGGCCAATCAAACTGCGCTCTATGATCTGGAACGCGGCGTGTCCTCGCTGGAATTTGTCATTGATCCAACTGGCAATTGCGGGGTGGTAGCCAGTCGGGTCGCCGATTTTCAAGTTCTGATCAAAGGCATTTTGTTGGCGCTGGCGACCGTCGCTTTGGATGCGTCGGCAGATCCCTTAGGTGCTGCACGCGCTTTGGCAGATGCAGTGCCGGAAGCTGACCGTGCGACGGCAAAACTTGCGTTCAATCTCGACCCTCTAGCTGCTCGTATGAATGGCCAGACTGGATGTAGCCTTGAAGCAGCGGCAGGCTTTGCCGCCCAGACCCAAAGCCTGTTTCCGATGGCGACATGCCTGCGCGCCGATGCGCGGCCGGTGCATGAAGGCGGTGGCTCTGAGGCGCAAGAGCTCGCGGTCGTGATAGCCTCTGGCATCGCCCATTTGCGGGCAGGAGAGACACTTGGCCTGACCGCTTCGGCGGTGAATTCAACCTTGCTGTTTACGCTTGCTGCAGGTCCTGATGTGGTGGTCGAGATCGCCAAGCAACGGGCCGCCCGCAGGCTGTGGGCGCGGGTCTTGGAGGCATGCGGTGTTGCGGCGCCGATGCGCCTGCAGGCTGTGACCTCGGGCCGTATGCAGACCAAGCGCGATCCCTGGACCAATATCCTGCGCGCCACTTGTGCCTGTTTTGGGGCCGCCGCTGGTGGGGCAGACGTGATTAGTGTCCTTCCTTATTCAAGTGCCTTAGGGCTGGCTGATGAGAATGCCCGTCGCATCGCCCGCAACACACAATTGATTTTACAAGAAGAGAGCCATCTGGGCCGTGTGACCGATCCTGCCGGCGGGGCTTGGGCGATGGAAGCCTTGGCCGAAGACTTGGCCCAAGCCGCTTGGCCTTTGGTGCAAGAGATTGAACGGGCAGGGGGGCTCCCAGCTGCTTTGGATCAAGGCTTGGTTCAAGGATGGGTCGCCCAAACACGGGCTGCGCGGGTCCGCGATATTGCCAAGCGCAAGACGCAGCTCATTGGCATCAATATCTACGCCAATCTGGACGAGGTATTGCCGGCAACGCCAGCTATTGCGGCGACTTCTGTGCCCGCAACACCTTTGCCCGGTGCGATTGCGCCAATGCGTTTGGCGCAAGATTTTGAAGCATTGCGCGACCGGGCAGACAGCCTAAGCCCTAAGATTTTTCTCGCAACTTTGGGCGCGCTTGCCAAGTTCAGTGCACGCGCTGGCTTTGCCCGCAACGCCTTTGAAGCTGGTGGCATCAAGGCCTTGGGCACCGATGTCGCCCATGCAGATCAAGCCGCGCTGATCACCGCATTCAAGACCAGTGGCGCACAGCTGGTCTGCCTGTGTGGCGATGATGCGACCTATGAGGCACAAGCCGCAGAAGCTGCTGCCGCGCTCAAGGCAGCAGGTGCCAAGCAGATTTGGCTGGCGGGCAAGTTCCAAGCCCCCAACATCGATCGCAACCTCTTTGCCGGGGCCGACATCTTGGCCGAACTCACCCACGCCATCACGCTTCTGGAGGAGCCCGCATGAGCAAGCTACCGGACTTCACCCAGTTAGCGCTTGGCACGCCAAACCTAGCCGCGGCATCCTCTGGCGCTGCCAGCAAAGAGATGTGGCGCACGCCAGAAGATGTGTTGGTCAAGCCGTCTTACGGCCCAGAAGACCTCAAAGGGCTTGACCATTTGGGCGGGCTTCCCGGTATTGCCCCAAATATTCGGGGCCCCTATCCCACCATGTATGTGCAACAGCCTTGGACGATCCGCCAATATGCGGGCTTCTCCACGGCCGAAGATTCCAACGCCTTTTACCGTCGCAACTTGGCTGCTGGACAAAAGGGCCTGTCTGTCGCCTTCGACCTTGCGACCCATCGCGGCTATGACAGCGACCACCCCCGCGTTTTGGGCGATGTCGGCATGGCGGGTGTTGCCATCGACAGCATTTATGACATGCGCACTTTGTTTGAGGGCATTCCCCTCGATCAGATGAGCGTGTCTATGACGATGAATGGCGCAGTTCTGCCTATCCTCGCGCTCTATGTCGTAGCAGCTGAAGAACAGGGGGTTAGCCCTGAAAAGCTTTCGCGCACCATTCAAAACGACATTCTCAAAGAATTCATGGTCCGCAACACCTATATCTACCCCCCCGGACCCAGCATGCGGATCATTTCGGACATTTTTGCCTTCACCAGCCAAAACATGCCGAAGTTCAACTCCATCTCCATTTCCGGCTATCACATGCAAGAAGCTGGAGCGACGGCAGACCTAGAGCTTGCCTATACCCTTGCCGACGGGCTCGATTATATCCGCGCTGGCCTAGAGGTTGGATTAGATATTGATGCATTTGCCCCGCGTCTCTCATTCTTCTGGGCGATTGGCATGAACTTCTTCATGGAAGTCGCCAAGATGCGGGCAGGGCGGGCCTTGTGGGCGCGCTTGGTCCAGCAGTTCAACCCGAAGAGCGAGAAGTCCTTAGCGCTGCGCACCCACAGCCAGACCTCAGGTTGGAGCTTGACCGCGCAAGATGTGTTCAACAATGCCGTGCGCACCTGCGTCGAAGCCATGGCCGCTACCCACGGCCACACCCAGAGCTTGCATACCAATAGTTTGGACGAGGCGCTGGCCCTGCCAACCGACTTTTCCGCCCGCATCGCCCGCAACACGCAATTGGTCTTGCAAGAAGAGGCAGGTTTCTCTCGCCCGATCGATCCTTGGGGTGGCAGCTATTATGTCGAGAAGCTGACCGCTGACCTCGCCGAACGGGCTTGGAAGCATATTGAAGAAGTCGAAGCCTTAGGCGGGATGGCTAAAGCCATCGAACAGGGCCTACCCAAACTGCGCATTGAAGAGGCGGCAGCGAAAACCCAAGCCCGCATCGATACGGGCATGCAAACCGTGGTGGGCGTCAATAA
This sequence comes from Ferrovibrio terrae, assembly GCA_943368895.1. Lineage (GTDB taxonomy): Bacteria > Pseudomonadota > Alphaproteobacteria > Caulobacterales > Aquidulcibacteraceae > Aquidulcibacter. Next base: position 267 of record CALRLV020000281.1, on the reverse strand, counting down.
ATTCCCGCTTGATGAAGTCGAAGACGTGCCGGTCCTGAAAGTCGACAATACGGCGGTGCGTATGAAACAGCTCGAGAAACTGAAGCGCTTGAAGGCTGAACGCAACCAAGCCGATGTGGATGCGGCATGTGCTGCATTGACCGCTGCCGCCCGCGACGGGTCTGGCAATCTCCTTGACCTCGCCATCAAGGCCGCCCGGGCCAAAGCTACCGTGGGCGAAATCTCGCTGGCGCTCGAAGATGTCTATGGCCGTCATAAGGCAGAGAT
>CALRLV020000280.1:0-4306 GCA_943368895.1 Ferrovibrio terrae | reverse complement strand
TGCAGAGGCCGGCGTGCATGCCATGCTGACCATTTGCGACAAGATGGCGTCTCTTCCCGCGATTGAAGCCATCTCGGCCCCGCGTGCAAACGTCTGGCACAGCGTCGGCGTTCATCCCCATTATGCCGATGATCATCCTGATTTGACGGTCGCACAACTCATCAAGGCCAGCAACAATCCCAAGGCCATCGGCATTGGCGAAACAGGCCTAGATTTTCATTATGGCTATAGCGCAGAGGCCGCCCAAATTGCGGTGTTCCGCACCCATATTGAAGCGGCGCGCGAAACGGGGCTTCCGCTGATCGTCCATACCCGCCAAGCCGATGAGTTGACGGCCACAATCTTGGAAGAGGAAATGGGCAAGGGGGCCTTTAAAATCCTGCTGCATTGCTACACCAGTGGCCTGGACCTGCTCCGTCATGGGCTAGAACTTGGGGCCTATGTGTCCTTTTCGGGCATTGCGACCTTTAAGAATGCAACCGATGTACGCGAGGCCGCCCGCCAAGTGCCGTTGGACCGGGTGTTGATCGAAACCGATTGCCCCTATCTGGCCCCCATCCCCATGCGGGGCAGGCGGAATGAGCCTGCGTTCCTGCCCCATGTCAGCCAGTTTTTAGCCGATTTTTACGGGCTAGAGGCAAGTGCCTTTGCCGACCTTGCCGACCGAAATTTCTTTGCCCTATTTGATAAGGCCACCTGATGAGCCAGTCTGATGCAACCCATGTTCGGGTCACAATTCTTGGCTGTGGCTCCTCTGGTGGCGTGCCGCGCGTCGGCGGCGAATGGGGCGCTTGTGATCCAGACGATCCGCGCAATTATCGCACGCGCTGCAGCCTGCTTGTTGAGGCCTATCAAGGAACCTATAGCCACGAGACCTCAACGGTTGTCCTGATTGACACCTCGCCCGATTTGCGCACCCAATTTCTCGCCGCCAAAGTCAGCCATGTGGATGCGATCCTCTATACACATGACCATGCTGACCAAAGCCACGGCATCGATGATCTGCGCGCCATTGTCTATCACCAGCGCAAGCGCATCCCTACATTTATGGACGCCGTCACGCGAGAAAATCTGGTCCGCCGTTTTGGCTATATTTTTGAAACCCCGCCCGGTAGCCATTATCCAGCTTTGCTAGATGCCCATGACATGCCGTTGCCGGGGCAGGTCCTTTCAATCCAAGGCCCTGGCGGGGCGATAGATTTTCAGGTTTTGGCCCAGAATCATGGCGACATTGATAGCTTAGGATTTCGCTTTGGCTCGGTCGCTTATTGTAATGATTGCAAAATCCTACCGCAGAAAAGTTTAGACGCCTGCAAGGGTGTCGACCTTTTCATTGTTGACGCTTTGCGCCACATTCCCCACCCAAGCCACGCCCATTTAGAGCTAAGCCTTGAATGGATCGCCGAAATCCAGCCCAAGCAAGCGATCCTGACCAATATGCATATCGACCTCGATTACGCGACCTTGGCAGCCAGCCTGCCGGAACACATCGTGCCGGCGGTGGATGGGATGGCGGTTGAGGTGGCGATTTGAGGGGGGGGCCTAGGGTTCGTTCCGCGAGGAATGCACCACGGGGTGCCAATCCACACCTATTCAGCCATAGTTTGACTTTGGTGCTTTCCAGCTTTGAACTGAACGGAGCGTTACTAAACTCATTTCTGGACAATATAATGCTTACTCTGAAGATTTTACTCGATGCTCGCAACACGTACGAAAATTCATTTGCAAGCCATCATGCAGCATTACCAAGTTTCGTTGAAAAACTAAGTGATCGTGACTTGGCGTTATCTTGTCATGTCTATGTGGCCACATCGGGCGATAGGCGCTTCCAGATCACTTTAATGGAAGATGGTATCTCTTGCGCCTTCATGAAGAAGGTCGGCTATCCAGAAGAAAAATACTTGCTTCATATTCATGTGACATCAGGCGACCTTATGATCGATAAATGTGGACGCCTGTTGGATGCTTGGCTCTTAACTCGGTCTGAGTTTAGTATCGTTGCAGATCTCGCCAAAGAGTTCTAACGCCCACCACCTTATTTCACCGGAAACAGCCAAATCGACAGCGTGTGAATGGTAAGACCCGCGAGGCCCCCGATGACGGTGCCGCTGATGCGGATATATTGCAGGTCTCGGCCGACAGCTGCTTCGATCTGGTCGACGACCGTGCGGGCATCCCAGCCTTGGATGGTTTCTGCCACCATGGTGCCAACGCCTGCGCCTTGCGCATCGGCAAGTTCGACCGCCCAAGACTTCAAGCGTAGGTTGAGGCTTTCGCGGAGCTCGTCATCGCGCTCTATGGCGCGGGCCAAATCTTCAAGGCCTGCGGCGATGGCATTGCTTAGGCGATCGGTTTCTTCTGGTGATTGCTCACGCAAGCTCTTTTTTAGGTCGCTCCACACATTGGTCACATAGGTCCGGACGACTTGGTGATCGGAAACCTCGCGCACCCAGCGCTGGAGTTGGTCGCGCAGATTTGGATCATGGCGCAGGTCGCGCGCCAGATGGGACAGCGCTTCGTCAATACGGGTGCGAATCGAATGATTGGGGTCTTTGGCGGCGTCTTTCAGCGTGTCTTTGATGGCGGTCAGCAACGCGTCGGAGGCTGCGGCATCGACGGAGAATAGCTTTGGCAGCCAGTCCATCTTGTCCGACACGCGCGTGCGGAACATGTTTTCTTCTGAATGGATCGCAAGGTCAGCATGGAAGATGATAAGGTCGACAATGGCCTTATGCCGGCCGCCCTTAATCAAAATATCCAAGCCTTCCGCCAAAAGATGGGCGATATCGGCATGGCGCAACCGCTCGGTCAGCGTTGTTTGCAGCCAAGTTGCGATTTTGCCTTCGTTCAAAAGGCCTAAGATACGGGGCACAGCCCCGGCAATGCCTTGGGCGACCCGGCGCGCGCGGTCACCTTCGGTCAGCCAAGCGGCGGTGTTGCCGGCAAGGTCCATATCCTTCAAGCGGCGCTGAACTTGCTCAGGCTGCAGGAAGTTGCGCGAGATAAAGCGGCCGAGCCCCGCGCCGATCCGGTCCTTCGATCGCGGTACAATGGCTGTATGAGGGATGGGTAAGCCCAAAGGCCTGCGGAAGAGGGCGGTGACGGCAAACCAGTCTGCCAGTGCCCCCACCATCGCCGCTTCGGCAAAAGCGCGGACAAAGGGCAGAACGGGGCTAGAGGCTTCAAAAAACTTGGTAACGACAAACAGGAGCGTCATGGCCAAAAAGAGCCCGGTCGCCACGCGCTTCATGCGGCGATACGCAATGGCCGGATCTTCTTGCATGAGGGTCGTCACAGGCGGTTTATCTGCCATCGAGGTTAAGTCTGATCCACTCTTTGCCAAGGGCCACCCGGACTGCCAACAGAGACGGCAACCAAGGGCTGCGATACCGGTACGCTACTTAAGTCGCGAGGACGGGTTGCCCAAGCAATGTAAGAGATGGTGATTGCCAAAGCGGCGGGCAATAACCACCAAAGGATTTTAGCGGCAGCAAGCCCTGCTGCACAAGCCCATAGAATGCCAAGCCCTAAGCCGAACAACACGGTAACTAATGACCGATCCGGTCTTTGCGTCATTTTTGGCCGTTTGGTTGGCCTCGGGCGTGAGAACTCAATCACGCATGCCCCTGCGCATGTTGCCAAGCCCATGATGAGAAGGGTCAGTGCCGCTAAAGGCCAAGCCCAGGCCACCAGTGTTGCTACCAACACAAGCTCGATAATGGCTGGGCCACTGGCGGCTAAGACTTTGCCTTGCAGGATGATTTTGGGGTCCAAGGGGCTGGCCTGTAAGAGGTCACGGGCCTCCTCGACAGAGGCAGTGAGCCACGCGAGGCTGGAGGTCAGCATGGTCACATTGAACACAGTAATGGCCGCAAACATCGCCCCCATAATGGGAGCCATGTCACTTTGTTCGTCTGGGTTGGTAACCGCAGTCCAAACAAAGCCCAAAAAAGGCACCATGGTGAACAGCGGCACAATCAATTGGCTGACAAATAAGGGGTCACGTGTCAGGCTCAACCATTCTTTGTGGAACACCATGACGAGGGCGGGTCTGCGGAATTGTTGGGGGTGGGCTTTACGAACCTTGTGGGGCGCATGGTCGTTTTGACCATTGAGGAAAGCGACATCCTGATCATAGCGCTTGCCTGCAAAGTTTAGAACCAAAGCAGATACCACGCCGCCTGCGACCAAAAAGGCCAAGGCACCCAGCCAGTCGCCTAAAATTGTGCCTCCGAGCCAGCTGAAATTTGAGGTCAAAGAGACGATCACATCATGAACTTGAATAAGGCTCGCATTTGGATGTTCA
>CALRLV020000279.1:0-4311 GCA_943368895.1 Ferrovibrio terrae | reverse complement strand
TGTAACCCATCGCGCCTAGCTGCATCAAGCACGGCACACCCCCCTTGCACTTCAGCCAGCTCTAAGGCATATGCGCCGTCCTTACGGAGGACTTGTGCTTCCGGTACCCAAGGACGCGGGCGTAGCTCAGGGGTAGAGCGCCACCTTGCCAAGGTGGATGTCGTGAGTTCGAATCTCATCGCCCGCTCCATTTTTTCTCAATAAATTCAAAATTTTAGAAGAAAAATGGATTGGTAGCTGGCCAAGGCAAGCAAGCCATTTCAGCCCAAAAAATGGGCCAGCTACCACCCAACTACCACTTTTTTGGCTGTATTTTGGGTGAATTTTTTGCAGTTGAGCATCGTTGGAGTGCACCAACAGCCCGCTCAGTCCACAAAAATGTCTAGAGCCTGCAATCAGTTTACAGTTTCTATTGGCGATTGACCGCCGTTTGCCAAATGGTGTTCTGGCTGGTTTGAACGCACAGCAATTATGGCAAAATGGCGTACTCACAAACGGCGTCTCTTGGCCGAAAACGGATGGTCTCCTTTGCGAGGCTCGGGTAACAAAAGCACCTTTTCTAAGCCAAACAGATTCTCAAAACAAATGACGAAAGCGAAAGGTCTGAAGGACACAAAGCAATAATCAGCCGAAACCTGGCTGTCCCAATGAGCTAAAAAAGGCGCGTAATTGCTTCAGAGAACCAACTCAATAGCACCCGACTTCAGCCTAGCGAACTGGGTGCCAAAGGGCTGGCTCAGCTGCGTCAGGGTTTCAAAAAATGTATCACGCTCAGACTGCGCGGCCAGACGTGGGAAACCGCGGGTCTGTGTATCGCTTGGACCAGCCAAACCGATCTCATTGAGCATGATACACTCAAGTGACAAATGATCGCATACCCCGTTTTCAAACTTTCCCGTGGCGATGACACCTTGCCAGGCCTGAGGCGGATAGGCACCTACAGGTTTCTCGGTCTGGAAGATAAAATTGCCTAGACCATAGATAAGCGGCACCCCCTTATAGGTCTCAATACCTTGTACCATTGGCACGCCGTGCCCGATGAAAATTGAAGCGCCCGCATCGACACAACGCTTTGCGAACTCCCGTTGCCAAGCAGGAACTTGAATTTGATTGGGCTCCCACAAATGATTGTGGTGACAAACAACAATATTGGGGCTCTTACGCTTGGCGTCGACTATAGCACTGAGGACTTTATTGGCATCTTCTTCAAGAATGACACCAGCCTCGCTAACCCGAACTTCATTTACCCCGGCACGCTCAGGAGTTGCAGCGCCGCCTGGGCGCACTTTTCCTGTTGCATAGGCAACCAAGCCGATTTCCTGATTTCGAACAGACCTAAAGCTTGCCCTCATTGCCAGAGCTTCATTCAGCCCGGCACCAGCCACCGTCATACGCGCAGCCTTTAGTGCATCCAAAGTGTCGAGAATTCCGCCGGTACCAAGATCAAATGCATGATTATTGGCGAAACCGACAAGCCGGATATTGGCGCGATAGAGTGTATCCAAAACATCTGGTTTTGCTGAATGCAATGTCTCTAAATCACGGGTAGGAGCCCCTGCACGAGGCCCCAGGATGACAGATTCAAAATTTGAAACGGCCAGATCCGACTGACCTAGAACCTTAAGTATACCATCTCGACCAGGCCATTCACCATGCGCCGGAGCATGTTCGATCAGGCATTGTCCCAAGAAGGCCAGAGTCACTTTCTTCTGCCGAGTAAAGGCAGCAGCAGGGGAAATGCCCATGCCGGCGCTGCTCACCAACCCGCCAAGCAAAACACGCCTATCCATCGAGAGCATCCTCCTGCAACCCGATTAGAGCACATTCACCCTGGAATCTATTCCATGTTAAATGCGCATAGGAAGATGTGAAAAAGTGATACTATTGCATAGCTTCGAAGAAGGCATGTAGCTGTTGGATGAGCTAATTGTTTCTGGCGGCGGGAACAGCGGAAAAGCAATCGGGGGGCGAACCATGCTAAGCATCATTCAAACAAAAATCGGAAAACTGAAATCAGGCGTCGCTTATCCGGCTTTGTCCATTGCAATGCTTTCCGCCGCACTTCCAATATCCGCCCATGCCCAAAGCCAAACTTCGCCCGAGCCAGAAAAGGCCGTCGAGACGATCGTCGTCACAGGATCGCGGATCCAGCGACGCGACGCGGATTCGGTTGGTCCGGTTTTGACAATTACGGGCGCAGACTTGCGGAATACCGGTGCAGCTTCGATCGGTGATGTGCTCCAAAGGCTACCCGCAGCAGGCGTCAGCCTGAACAGCAACGGAACACAAGGTACCTCCTACGGGGCAAGTTCCATCAATTTGCGTTATCTCGGGGGAGCCGAGGGCAGTGGAAACCGCGTATTGGTTCTGGTTGACGGCCATCGCTGGGTGGATGGCGTAGGCCAACGCGGCTTCCGCGACTTTGTTGATCTGAACACAATGCCTTTTGGCATGATTGAAAATATCGAGGTGCTCAAAGATGGCGCCTCAGCTATTTATGGTGCGGATGCCATCGCTGGAGTCGTCAATATCAAGACGCTTCGGGACTTTGATGGCCTGCGACTGAACTTAAAGACAGCGACAACATCAAGAAGTGACGGCGAACAATTTTCGGCGGTCGTCAATTGGGGCAAGACCTTTGATCGCGCGTCACTAGTTGTCTCGGCAAGCTATATCAAAGAGGATCCAATTGGCACGGCAGATAGAGATCTCACCATCAATACTTTGGTGCCTCAAACGGGCCCAGGTACCAGCGAACGGGGACTATTCATTCTTCCTGGCCTCTCGGGAAATGCCTTTTTTGGAACTCCTACGGGCTTTGCGTCATCAGCCGCACCGATTACCGCACGGGCGCTAGGCGGCTTTGGTGCCGGCGCTTTGGCTGACGACAGTTTCCGAACGGCCGTTTTGCCAGATGATGCCTTTAACACCCAAGCACAGGGCATTTACTCTGTAGGCCCAAGCGAACGTTTCGGCCTTTACGCACGACTTGGTTTTGAACTCTCAGAAAACTTGAAGTTAAAAGTTGAAGCTCTGCGAAGCACCCGCCAATCCAATCAATTATTCTCGCCAGTCAACCTCGATATTGGCGGAACATCGGGCACCATCCGGGGTTTTGGCATTGCAAATTCGCAAGCGTTCAATCCATTTGGTACCGCAAATGGCGTTCCGACGGCCAATGCACTTGCCTTCTCCTCGACGCAGGCTTGGCGGATCAGGCGGGTGATGTATGACATTGGCAACCGAAATAATATCCAGGACGTGACAACCGATCGCCTTGCTGCGGGCCTTGAGGGCAAGTTCAAGCTGGGCAAACGTGATTGGAATTGGGATGCCTTCATGAGCTATTCCAAGAACGCTATCGATTCTTCAGCGGAAAATGGCATCCAATATGATCGTCTATTTCTGGCTCTAGGAAATCCAGCAAACTGCGCAGCTGTGGCAGGATGCGCTCCTGTCAATCTGTTTGGACCCATGTCAGCTGCCGCTGCCGACTATATTCGCTTTACCGCACGCGAGTATAATTCCAACGAGCTGACAAACATTGCGTTCAATGTCACAGGCGACTTGTTTGAATTGCCAGCAGGACCTTTATCGATCGCGGCCGGTTACGAGTACCGCAAGAATAAAGCGGTCGATATTCCAGACGCAGAAGTGAATGCGACGCCAAGGTTCATTCCGGCCATTTACACGACGACCTCTGCTCAAACGCGGACGCCAACCACGGGCGAATATTCCTTGCATGAGGCCTATGTTGAGGTGTCAGCCCCTCTGCTCCGGGATGCACCACTTGCGAAGAGCTTGGATCTCAGTGTCGCGGCCCGATACTCCGACTATGATACAGTGGGAGAGGCAACAACCATGAAAGTCGGGATCGGCTGGCGTGTGATTGACGATATCCTTCTGCGCGGCACCTTCTCGCAAGGCTTCCGTGCGCCGTCTATTTTGGAACTCTATCAAGGTGGACGGGAAACAAGCTTTCAAGGGATCGATCCTTGTAACGGCGGAGCCGCCGCAAATCCAAGCCGTCCGGGCTGCGCCGGGATTCCGGCCGGCTACAATCAGCAAAACTTCAATCTCAATGGCCTAATTCCTGGAACATTGGCCGGGAACCTAGGGCTAACTCCGGAAACTGCTGATACTTATAGCTATGGTTTTGCGATTAAGCCGAGCTTCCTGCCAGGACTTTCCTTCACGGTCGATTGGTTTGACATCACAATTACCGACGCAATCGCCACCCAAGCCGTAACCCAAATTTTAGGCCTATGTGCGGCCCAAGGCGGTGTCTTCTGTTCGCTGGTAAGTCGCGAT
>CALRLV020000278.1:0-4312 GCA_943368895.1 Ferrovibrio terrae | reverse complement strand
GAATTCTTTGAAGCAGGCGCTTCTCAGAGCCAAGGAGGACGCGGATCATGGCCTTGCTGAGTTTTGAACGCAAATACCGTGTTCGGGGTGGGACGCTGATTGGCGGCGACCTCTTCGACTTTTGGGTGGGGCCCTTTTACGTGGGCTTCTTTGGAGTAACTGCAATCTTTTTCGCTGTGCTTGGCACGGCGATGATTGCCTATGGCGCGTCTTTGGGCCCGACATGGAACCCGTGGCTGATCGACATTCAGCCGCCTGCAGAATCTTATGGCCTTAGCTTGGCGCCCTTGAAAGAGGGTGGCATCTGGCAAGTGGTCACGATGTGCGCCATTGGCGCTTTCTCATCCTGGGCCCTGCGCGAAGTGGAAATTTCACGAAAGCTCGGCATGGGTTTACATGTGCCATTTGCCTTTAGTGTGGCTATCTTTGCCTATGTGACTTTGGTCGTCATCCGCCCTGTACTGATGGGCGCATGGCATCACGGTTTCCCTTATGGGATTTTCACGCATTTGGACTGGGTTTCAAACACCGGCTACAAATACATCAACTTCCATTACAATCCGGCGCATATGGTGGCGGTCACCTTCTTCTTTGTGAACACGTTCGCATTGGCGTTGCATGGCTCCCTCATTCTTTCCGCGACCAACCCTGGTCAAGGCGAGGTGGTTAAAACCCCGGAACACGAAGACACGTTCTTCCGCGATATTCTTGGCTATTCCATCGGTACGCTTGGGATCCACCGTCTAGGCCTGTTCTTGGCTCTTTCGGCGGGCTTCTGGAGTGCTGTGTGTATCGTCATCAGCGGTCCACTTTGGTCGCTCGGTTGGCCCGAGTGGTGGGATATGTGGCTTAAACTCCCAATTTGGGGCTAATAGGCAGGAGCACGCAAAATGGCTGGCTATCAAAACATCTTTACGCAAGTCCAGGTCCGAGGACCTGTCGAACTCGGGGTGCCGCTCCCGAAAGGCAGCTTGGAACGTGATGGGGAAGGCTTTATCGGCATCTCCCGTCTATTGGGCATGATTGGTAATGCGCAAATTGGCCCCATCTATCTGGGTTGGACGGGCGTTACCTCTCTTTTCTTTGGCTTTCTCGCCTTTGAAATCATTGGTCTTAATATGTTTGCTTCGGTAAACTGGGATCCGATTGAATTCATCCGGCGTCTGCCTTGGTTGACTCTCAATCCACCACCACCCGAACAAGGGTTCAACCTGTTCCCGCCACTTGACCAAGGTGGCTGGTGGGTTATGGCCGGGTTCTTCCTGACCACGTCTTTGATCTTGTGGTGGGTCCGCACGTATAACCGCGCGAAAGCACTGGGACTTGGTACCCACGTTGCTTGGGCTTTTGCCTCTGCGATCTGGTTGTTCCTCGTGCTGGGCTTCATCCGTCCTGCTCTGATGGGCAGCTGGAGTGAGGCGGTTCCATTTGGGATCTTCACGCATTTGGATTGGACCGGGGCTTTCTCCATCACCTATGGAAATCTGTTCTACAATCCGTTCCACTGCCTCTCGATCGTCTTCCTTTATGGGTCGGCTCTCTTGTTCGCGATGCATGGTGCGACCATTCTTGCCGTCAGCCGCTATGGCGGGGAGCGTGAGATTGAGCAGATCACAGATCGCGGTACGGCTTCTGAACGGGCTGCTTTGTTCTGGCGCTGGACCATGGGCTTCAATGCCTCCATGGAATCCATTCACCGCTGGGCCTGGTGGTTTGCCGTTCTGACCACATTAACGGGTGGCATCGGCATTCTGTTGACCGGCACAGTCGTCAGCGACTGGTATGGTTGGGCTGAAGTCCATCATTACGCCCCACCTCGCTAAGCGAACCCGTCTGATTGGGGTCAATGCTTGTGCGTTGGCCCCAATTGCCCTCGCAAAATCGAAAACGCCACTCTCGCCTTAGAAGGAAGCAGGCCATGCGCGAAACCCCGCTCTTGGATAGAATCCACACCCCGGCAGATATGCGGTTCCTCGAGCGCGAGCAGTTGACCCAATTGGCGGGCGAAGTACGCGATACCATGATTGATGCGGTGTCCGTCACCGGCGGACATCTGGGCGCGGGATTGGGCGTGGTAGAGCTGACCGTCGCACTCCATCACGTCTTCGATACCCCGAGCGATATTCTGATCTGGGATGTGGGCCATCAGGCTTATCCACATAAGATTCTAACCGGTCGTCGCGACCGCATTCGTACCTTGCGCCAAGCCAACGGCTTGTCAGGTTTTACCAAGCGCTCTGAAAGTGCTTATGACCCATTTGGCGCGGCCCATGCCGCGACATCCATTTCGGCCGCGCTTGGATTTTGTGTCGCGCGCGATCTGAAGGGTGACAACAATCATGTCATCGCAGTCATTGGCGACGGATCTATGACTGCCGGCATGGCCTATGAAGCCATGAATATTGCCGCGTCTTCCACCAAGCGTCTGATCGTCATTCTAAACGATAATGATATGTCGATTGCGCCACCGGTTGGGGCCATGAGCAATTATTTCGCGCGGCTTCTGTCTGGCCGGTCCTTCCTGTCGCTGCGCAAAGCCGCGAAAAAGATGATTGAAGTCTGGCCCTTGCCTCTTGCTGATGCAGCGCGCAAGGCCGATGAATATGCCCGCGGCATGGTACAGGGCGGCACCTTCTTTGAAGAATTGGGCTTCCACTACATTGGTGTGGTCGATGGCCACGACCTCGATACCTTGGTGCCGATCTTACGCAATGCCAGCGAAATCGACCATAAGCCGGTTCTAATTCATGTCCGCACACAAAAGGGCAAGGGATATGCGCCGGCTGAGAGTGCAGCGGACAAATATCACGGCGTTTCAAAGTTTAATGTCATCACCGGCGAGCAGCAAAAAGCCCCAGTCGGTCCGCCAACCTATACCAAGGTGTTTGGCGATTCCTTGGTGCATGAAGCGCGCAAGGATTCACGAGTTGTGGCCATTACGGCCGCCATGCCCACTGGCACGGGCTTAGATCTGTTTGAAGCGGCTTTCCCCGATCGCATGTTCGATGTTGGAATTGCAGAACAGCACGCCGTCACCTTTGCTGCTGGCCTAGCCGCCGATGGGATGAAGCCTTTTGCGGCAATCTATTCGACCTTCCTGCAGCGCGGCTATGATCAGGTGGTGCATGATGTCGCCATCCAAAAGTTGCCTGTCCGCTTTGCAATCGACCGCGCCGGCCTTGTCGGGGCGGATGGCGCAACGCATGCGGGCTCCTTTGATATTGGCTTTTTAGGTGCGCTCCCTGGCTTTGTGCTCATGGGTGCCGCAGATGAAGTTGAACTTGCGCGCATGGTTGCGACCTGTGCTGCTTATGACGAAGGCCCTAGCGGGGTTCGCTATCCGCGGGGCGAAGCTTTGGGTCTGGACATGCCGGCCGATCCTGCGCCATTGGAAATTGGCAAAGGCCGGATCCTGCGCGAAGGTACGAAGGTTGCGCTTTTATCTTTCGGGGCAAGGCTCGGGGACACATTACGGGCGGCAGATCGCCTCAATGCCATGGGACTGTCGACGACGGTTGCAGATGCCCGTTTTGCGAAGCCCATCGACGAAGATTTAGTGCGCCGTCTTGCTCGCGAGCATGAGGTTTTGCTAACGATCGAAGAGGGCGCTGTGGGTGGCTTTGGTGCATTCGTGCTGCATTTCCTCGCAAAAGAGGGCGCGCTGGACGCAGGCTTGCGTATTCGTACCTTGACGCTGCCGGACAGGTTCCAAGATCAGGCTAGCCCCAATGCGATGATTGCTGAAGCTGGGCTTGATAGCCTTGGCATTCTTACCGCTGCCCTTTCGGCGCTCGGTTTGGATGAGGCAGAGCTTCATGCGGCATCAGAGTTGGTGCGCGCTTAGAAAGCACAGCGATTGTCGCAGTATTTGGCAAATCGTTTGATCTTGATCAACAATTTGGCCTAAGGCCTCGACGACCCGCGCAGCTTTCTGTAGAGAGGAAAGCTATAGCATGGGGAACCTGCGTGCCGGATATTTTCCTGTCTTATAACCGAGAGGACCAAGCTAAAGCGCGGCTGTTTGCCGATGCTTTTGCGGCTGAGGGCTTTCAGGTTTGGTGGGATACCACACTCCGCGCCGGCGAGGCTTATGATGAGGTTACGGAGCGAGCGCTTCGAGAGGCTGGTGCTGTCGTCGTTCTGTGGTCCAAGAAATCAGCGGCGTCGCGATGGGTGAGAGCCGAGGCCACGGTCGCACATCGACAGAAGACCTTGGTCCCCGCCATGATTGAGGCGTGTGAACGGCCGATCATGTTTGAGCTGACCCAAACCGCAGAACTCAGCCATTGGGGCGGTGATCGAGCCGATCCGG
>CALRLV020000277.1:0-4320 GCA_943368895.1 Ferrovibrio terrae | reverse complement strand
GACCCAGGTTTCACCTCGACAGCTTCGTGCGAAAGCCAGATCACCTTTATCGATGGCGACGAAGGTATTTTGCTGCATCGCGGCTATCCGATCGACCAATTGGCAGAGCGGTCCAACTTCCTAGAAGTGGCCTATTTATTGTTGGAAGGGCACCTGCCGAACCAAGGCGAGTTTGATAAGTTCAAGCACGACATCACCTATCACACGATGTTGCACGCCCAGTTCGACCGCTTCTTTGAAGGTTTCCGCCGTGACGCGCACCCGATGGCCGTGATGGTTGGCACCGTGGGGGCCTTGTCGGCCTTCTACCACGATAGCTTGAACATTGATGATCCGATCCAACGCAAGATCACCCAGCACCGCTTGATCGCCAAGATCCCAACCATCGCCGCTCGCGCTTACAAATATTGGCTGGGCCAACCATTTGTGACCCCGCGCAATGAATTGAGCTATGCGGCAAACTTCTTGCGCATGTGCTTTGCAGTTCCAGCGGAAGACTATGTCGTAAACCCCGTATTGGCCAAGGCGATGGAGAAAATCTTCATCCTGCACGCCGATCACGAGCAAAACGCCTCGACTTCAACCGTCCGCTTGGCAGGTTCTTCAGGTGCCAACCCATTTGCCTGTATCGCAGCCGGCATCGCCTGCTTGTGGGGCCCTGCCCATGGTGGCGCGAACGAAGCGGCCTTGAACATGCTGAAAGAAATTGGCCATGTGGACAATATCCCAGCCTTCGTCGCGCAAGTGAAAGACAAAAATTCCAGCGTGCGTCTGATGGGCTTTGGCCACCGCGTGTATAAGAACTACGACCCCCGCGCGAAAGTGATGCAGCAAGCCTGTCACGAAGTGCTGGCCGAAGTTGGGGTGAAGGACGATCCGCTCTTGAAGGTCGCGATGGAGCTCGAAAAGATCGCACTGAATGATGAGTATTTCGTCAGCCGCAAGCTCTATCCTAACATCGACTTCTATTCGGGCATCACTTTGAAAGCGATGGGCTTCCCCGTTGAAATGTTCACCGTGCTGTTTGCTCTGGCTCGCACGACCGGCTGGATCGCGCAGTGGGACGAAATGAACAGCGACCCCGCGCAAAAAATTGGTCGCCCACGTCAGCTCTATACGGGTGCTACCCAACGCGATTACGTGCCCATCATCAATCGCTAAGCACACCGACAATCTGATTGAACGCGCGGGCCAAAAGCTCGCGCGTTTTTTCGTTTGTGCGCCTAAGCAAGGCTCTGAGATCAAAGGATGGCGACACAGGTGGGATAGATTTTTTAAGGGGGCGCGCAGTCGATCCTATCACCACAGGCTGCAGAGTTGCTTCAAACACTAGCAACACAGGTAAAGTTCGCCTAAAGTGACACGCATGCTTGATCATCTGAAATCTTTTGGCGAAGGTGCCGCCCAAGTTCATTACGGGACGCCCGAGCTCAGCATTGTGCGACCTGGTAAATTTGTGCGCTGTGCAGTGACGGGGAAACCCATCACGCTTGAGGATTTACGCTATTGGTCGGTCGAACTGCAGGAAGCCTATGTGGATGCAGCAGCAGCGACGACGCGCTGGAAGCAAGTGAACGCACGCGCCTAAATCTCAACACCAATCTTGCTCGACGCACCCTTGTATTTGGTGGACTGTTCGGCATGACGGGCCTCTCTAGCGGCTGCGACCGCGCCTTAGCTCAATCCCCTGAGTCCCGTCATTCACCCCTGCCCTTCAGTTTTTCAGGCACCCCGCAACAATCTGGTGTCGTTATTGGCACGACGGTGCCAGGTGCCCAGATCGACGCCAGCGGGATTGCCACCCAAGCCGATAGCGACGGTCGCTTTGTTATGGGCTTTGACCGGGACGCCCCCTCGCAAGCCTTGATCACCATCGCCATGGGCCCGACTGTTGCCCGGTTCGGCCTCGATGTTGCGCCACGGGCATATAAGATCACCAGCGTCAGCGGTCTGCCAACTGCCACGATCGATCCCCCTGCGGAGGCTTTAGCCCGCATCGAGGCAGATGCAGCCCTGAAGCGTCAGGCCTTTGACAGCAACAATCCCATCGCTAGGGGCTTTGAAGAGGCTTTCCGTTGGCCCTTGGATGAGGTACGGATTACCAGCCCTTGGGGTGCGACGCGTATGTTGAACGGCAAGAGCCAGCGCCCTCATTTCGGCATTGATCTGGGTGCCGCGCGCGGAACACCTATTTATGCCCCTGCGAGTGGCTTTGTTGTGCTGGCAGAGCCAGACATGCATTTTGAAGGCGGCATGGTGGCGATTGATCACGGCCAAGGCCTAATCACCACCTATCTGCATCAAAGCGCTTTGGCGGTTGAGGTGGGACAACGTGTCACACCAGGCACTTTGATCGGCTATGTCGGCTCGAAGGGTCGCGCGACAGGGCCGCATTTATGCTGGCGGATGCGCTGGCGCGGCCGGAATTTAGACCCCAGCTTGCGGGTGCAGTCCGCCTGAACCCAGGCCCTTTTGACGTCGAAGTAAATGCCAATCGGGCTGGACATTTTGGTTGCGCCTGCCTAGCGAGACCCAATGCGCCCCGCCTTCGCCACGCACTCTTGGCTGAAAAAACTCCATCTCTGGGTGGGGATGCTGGCGATTGCGATCAAGGTCGCCATCCCGGTGGGCTATATGGTTGCACCCCAAGCATTGGCGGCAGGCCTTACCCCCATCGTGCTATGTACGGCCGATGGCAATGTCACGGCCTTTATGGATGGCGACGGCCAAATCCTTGCTCATGGTGAAGAGGCTCTCGCCAACGACCATCGCGGCCTGCCGTCTGACCATGATGGGTCCAAATGCGCATTTGCTGGCCAAGCCGTTCCATTGGGGGCCCCACAGCCTGCCAATATCGCGGTCTTGTTTGAGGATGTTATCAATGTTGCCAGCATGCCACGCAGCTGCGTCGCACCGGGCCTAGGCCTCGCCGCGCCACCTCCGCCCAAAACAGGCCCCCCCATCCAAGTTTAAGACTTCTAATGCCGCGCCGATGGTCGCCCATTGGCATGCTTGTTTCTTACCTTGGAAAAACTCTATGACCTCCCTTTTATCAGCGCCGCGTGGGCGCAAACTGCTTTTGCTTCAGGCCCTATTGGCTGCCACTTGCCTGTCCACCCCCAGTGCTATTTTGGCGCAAGACGCCGCAGCAAGTGATTCAGAAAAACCAAGCGAAACCATCATTGTGGTTGGCCAGCGCGATACCCCGATTACGGTTGTGCCTCGAGGCCTTTCGGTGTCGCTCGGCAAGGCCGATTTTGAGGCCGTCAACGCCATCAATGTCGAAGACTTGATGAAATATGCGCCGAATTTCTTTGTCCGCAAACGCTTTGCTGGCGATGATAATGCTGTGGTGGCGCTGCGTGGAGCCAATACGGTGCAAAGCGCACGGACCATTGTGATGGTGGACGGCTTTTTGGTGTCCAACTTCTTAGGCAATTCCTTCTCCTTTCCGCCAAAGTGGAATGTGGTTGGCCCCGCCGATGTGCGCCAGTTTGACATTGTCTATGGCCCCTATTCGGCCCGCTATGGCGGCAATTCGATGGGTGGGGTTGTTTCGGTGAGCACCGAAGAGCCCAAACAGACTGGGGCCTATCTCAATGTCCAAACCATGATTATGCCCTTTGAAGAATATGGGTTTGATGAAACCTTCACAGGCTATAGCCTCGAAGGCGGTGGGACCTATGTGGCGATGGATGGCAAGCTTCGCCTGCGCGCGGGTTTCCGCCGGTTCGACAATGTCGGCCAGTCCATGACGTACAATTTGTTGACGCCAGCAAGCGGTACGGCGGCCGCTACCAATGTAACCGGTGCATTTGTCGATCCAGAGCTTGCCACGCCAGTGTTTGGGGCAGCCTCGCCGGTCGATGTGGTGCAAAACCAAGCACGCTTTCGGGTTGCCTATGACTTTGCTCCGGGCTGGACCGTGGACGCTATGCTGTTTGGTTGGACGACAGACCAAACCTTGCGTGACACCCGCACTTTTTTGAAGGATGGCAACGGTTCCCCCGTCGGTCAGGGCCGTGTGCGATTTAACAACCAAGTCTGGAATGCCACGGGGCTGACATCATCTGAGTTTGAGCGGACGGAGTATCTTGCTGGCCTCAAGCTCACAGGCACCTTGGCTGGGTGGGAGATGCGCACCAATCTGTCGCGCTATTGGATGCCGATCTGGAACACCAAGACCTCACGCGATTATTTGACAGGCCAGTCGAATGGGGCAGGCACCTATCAGGTGCAGGACAATCCAGGCTGGTATGCGGCCGACATCACGTTTGACCAAAGCTTTGGCAAACATAATGTCGGCTTTGGGATCACGGC
>CALRLV020000276.1:0-4323 GCA_943368895.1 Ferrovibrio terrae | reverse complement strand
GCCAACGCTTGGCCGGAACGCGTGGCCTTGTTGCCTATGAGTGGGACAAAAAGGGCGAAGCCATCCTGGCCCCCTTAGGCGGTGATCTCTATTATGTGCCGGTCGCCAACCCCAATAGTCCACGCCGGCTAACCCGCACACCCGAGTTTGAGACTGACGCTCA
The DNA here is from genome assembly GCA_943368895.1 of Ferrovibrio terrae. Lineage (GTDB taxonomy): Bacteria > Pseudomonadota > Alphaproteobacteria > Caulobacterales > Aquidulcibacteraceae > Aquidulcibacter. The sequence continues at coordinate 4,160 of CALRLV020000276.1, read as the reverse complement.
AATCTCACCAGCGGGCGGCTTTGTGTCTTTCATTCGCGATGGCCAATTGATAGCCCTTAAATTGGGTGCGAATGAAGAAGTCGCGCTGTCACCACCAGCAAGTGAAGCCATAACTTACGGCATGGCAGAATTCATCGCTCAAGAGGAAATGGATCGAGACACAGGCTATTGGTGGGCACCGAATGATGGACGTGTTGCCTTTACCCAAGTCGACGAAAGCGCTGTCGCCCTTGTCCCGCGTGTGGAGATTGGGGCGAGCCAAACCGAGATTGTCCAACAACGCTATCCGCGCTCGGGTGCAACCAATGCCAGTGTCGCCCTATTTATCAAGGACATGACAACCGGGGCCGTCGTTCCAGTTGATCTAGGCGCGAATGAAGACATCTATGTTGCTCGGGTCAATTGGTCGAAGGATGGTCAGACACTTTACGTCCAGCGGCAAAACCGCGCTCAAACACGCCTTGATATTCTGATGATCGACCCCGCAACCGGCCAGTCAAAAGTCATTCTCACTGAAGCTGATTTGGTTTGGTTAAATTTGACCAATGACTTCACACCCTTGGCGTCCGGCGATTTCCTATGGACAAGCGAGCGGACGGGCTGGCGTCACATCGAACGGCGCAAGCGCGATGGTACCGGCGTGCAAGTTTTGACAACTGGCAATTGGGCTGTTTCGCAAATCACAGGTGTGGATGAGGCGGCGGGGCGCGTCTTTTTCATGTCCAATAAGGACGACAGCCTGGAACAGCGCCTTTATTCCGCACCTTTGGCCAAGCGTCGGGCACCAAGTGCCGTAACCGCCAGCGGTGGCAATTGGGGCGTGGCGATGACCACCAACGGCAAAGCCTTTCTGGGCACCTATTCAGATCCCACGACTCCCCCTCGCCTAGGCCTATATGAAGCCGGTGGGCGGTTGATCCGTTGGATTGAAGAAAACAAGCTCGACAGCAAGCACCCTTGGGCTCCCTATCTAGCCAAGCGTGCCTCGGTGCGGTTTGGCACTTTGACAGGTCCATCCGGCGATGTTCTCAACTGGTCAATGCAACTGCCGGCCAATTTCGACCCCAGCAAGAAGTGGCCCGTCATCGTCTATGTCTATGGTGGACCAGGTGTTCAGGTTGTTCGGCGCGGCTGGGGTAGCAATACCGATCAAGTCCATGCCGCGCGCGGTTACATCGTGTTTTCCATCGACAATCGCGGCACGCCAAACCGGGGCCGCAGCTTTGAGCGCGCCATTAGCCGTAAACTGGGTGGGCCAGAGGTTGAAGACCAATTGGCAGGCCTCGCCTTCCTCAAGGCGCAGACCTATGTCGATCCATCGCGCATTGGCGTTTGGGGTTGGTCCTATGGCGGCTATATGGCGCTGCGGCTGGCGACCGAGGCACCCGAAGCCTATGCGGCTTATGTATCAGGTGCTCCCGTCACGGACTGGTCCTTATACGACACCCATTACACCGAGCGCTTCATGGGCAAGCCTCAAGACGAAGCGGAAGCTTATTCAAGGTCGTCAGTTCTGCCGCGCCTGAAAAACGTCAAACGCCCGCTGTTGATCCTACATGGCATGGCTGACGACAATGTGACGTTCGACAACTCAACCGCCGCGTTTGATGCCTTGCAATCCGCATCGATCCCGTTTGAAACCATGGTCTATCCGGGCCAGAAGCATGGCATTCGCGAAAAAGCGCGGGCCAAGCATGTCCAACTTACGATCTTGAACTTTTTCGATCGGACGCTGGGGCCTGGACCGCGCTAACGAGATTGGCTTAAGAGAAGCGGTAAGGTCCACCTTTTTCAAGGGCCGCTTGCCATTGTGGGCGGGCATGTAGGCCCTCGAGCCATGCCTTCATGTTTGGAAGCATGCCCAGAGCCCCTTGTCCTTTGGCGATCTCGCCGACAAAGCTCATTTGAATGTCTGCGCCAGTCAGGCGATCGTCAACAAAAAACTGTTTTCCGGCCAATGCGCCTTCGACGTAGGACAAATGGTTCATGATCTCGCCCGTGATGCGCGGCATCAAAGGAGCAGCGGCGTCGCCCAAGCGACCAGTATAGAGGGCTAAAAGGAAGGGCAGCATGGCTGAACCTTCGGCAAAATGCAGCCAATGCGCATATGCAGGATACAGCGGCGAAGCAAAATCAACCGCTAGATCAGGACCATAACGACGTGCCAACACATCGATGATCATCCCTGATTCAGCAAGGACTTCGCCATCATCCGTCACCACAGGCGACTTACCCAATGGATGGACTTCCTTCAGCTCAGGCGGCGCCAGATTGGTCACGGCATCGCGCTGATACTTCTTAATTTCATAGGGCGTTCCCATCTCTTCCAGCAGCCACAAAATCCGCTGCGACCGAGAATCGTTTAGGTGATGCACGATAATCATAAAAGCCCCCTCCACTCGGCTATGGACCATCCACAGCCCTTAGATGCGATCTGCCTCAACCCAAAAGCCGCGATTAGCAAGGCCCTTGAGGACAAAATCTTTCCCAGCTTGTGCGGCATCCTCATCATCATAGAGCGCAAAGCAGGTCGCGCCCGAACCCGACATACGGACAAAGCGAACATTTGGGCTGGCGGTTAGGCAGCCCATCGCCTCGGCAATTTCAGGCACAAGGCTAATTGCCGCTTGTTCAAGGTCATTGGGCATGGCGTGAAGATAGGCCAAGAGATTTTCCCGGCTCGAGACATCCGGCACAGGCTGTACAATCAGCGCCGGACCGGCCCCCAATGCGTCATAGGTGCGATAAACTGGTCCAGTTGGACACGCGATGCCCGGATTGACCAATACCACCCCCATTGCGGCTAAGGGCCCCGTGCGCGCTAAGGTCTCCCCCGTCCCTGTCATATGGACGGGTTGCCCCATTAGACAGGCCGGCACATCCGCGCCCAATTGAGCGCCCAGAGCCAAAAGCTCAGCTTGCAACAGCCTGATATTCCAAAATTCGTTCAGTGCATGCATTGCAGCTGCCGCATCGGCAGAGCCACCACCAATCCCAGAGGCGATGGGCAAATTCTTGGTCAAGCGCAGATGTGCCTTGGCGGGCACACCAGCAGCCTCAGCAAGGATTAGTGCGGCACGGCACACCAAATTATCCGGGCCCGCGCTGAGGCCGTGGCTAAAGGGACCAGTTATCTCAAGCCGCAACTCATCTGCCGCTTCGACGTTTAGTTGATCGCCAAGCCTTTGGGTGAAGCAGACGAGGCTGTCGAGCGGGTGACGGCCATCTGTTTGCGGCGGGCCGACCCTCAAGGTCAGATTGAGTTTGGCAGGGGCAAATAGGGCCGTCATCCTAGCCTCAGTTTGACTTGGTTTGGGCCAAGATGGCTGCCTCTGCCGCGCGACTTTGATCAGGTGGTAAGCCGTCAACTAACTTGATTTCCAGCGCCTTAATCTGCTCCGCTGTTGGCGTGAGTGACAGCGCCCGTCTCCATTCCAGCCGCGCCTCTTCCTGCCGACCGGTACGCCAATAGACATCCCCTAAATGGTCTGCCACTTCCGCGAGATTTGGCGCAAGGCCAGCCGCACGTTCCAGCATCGTGGCAGCCTCTTCATGACGACCGCTTTTGAACAAGGCCCATCCATAGGAATCTAAGATCGCGCCAGAGCGTGGGCGGAGCCGCATCGCATTACGCAACATAGCCAAGGCTTCGTCTAAATTCTCGCCCCGATCTGCCATGGCATAGCCCAAATAGTTCAGCACATTCGGCTGGTTGGGGGCAGCCGCCTTGGCAAGGCGTAAATCGGCCAAAGCTTCTGGCCAACGTCCGAGGCGCTCTCGCGCGCCACCACGGCCAAAATAAAGCGGCCAGGTCTCTGCTGGCGACCAATTGGCCGCTTCGCCCTGTTTTATCAGGCTGTTATAGGCACCCTCAGCCTCTGCATCGAGTCGGTTTGCCGCAAGCATATCGGCCAGTAGGGTCACGGCGGCAAAATTTGAAGGATGCTTCGCCGCGAGCTCGCGGGCATCCAACAAGGCTTGCTTGGGATCTCGAGTATAGATCAGCCAAGCTAATTCCGTACGGCTTGCGACAAAATCAGCGCTACGGCTAGAGACACGCTGTAAATAAGGTTCTGCAAGCTCATCATAGCCATGGCTAGCCAAATGCTGGCCTAAGGCGGCGTTTACTTCATCGGACGTTGGATGCAAAAAAGCCAACA
>CALRLV020000275.1:0-4326 GCA_943368895.1 Ferrovibrio terrae | reverse complement strand
TTCGAGAAGAACTCCACCCGTACGCGTGTTTCATTCGACGCGGCCATGCGGCAATTGGGCGGGCAGACTTTGGTGATGGATGCAGCGACCAGTCAATTGGGACGTGGGGAGTCGATTGCCGATACCGCGCGCGTGCTCTCTCGCATGGTTGATGTGATTGCCTTGCGAGCCAATAGTCATGCGAGCCTGCTGGAATTAGCCCATTATGCGACGGTTCCTGTTGTTAATGGCCTGACAGACTTTTCCCACCCATGCCAGATCTTAGCTGATCTCATGACGATTGAAGAAAGTGGGATCGCGCTGAAAGGCGCGAAAATTGCTTGGGCCGGGGATGGCAACAATGTGCTCACCAGCTTTATCCATGCAGCCTCAAAACTAGGTTTCCACGTGGCTGCGGCTAGTCCGGCAGGCTTCCGGCCGTCTGAAGAGGTTTTGGCCGCTGGGCGTGCCGCTGGGGCTGTTGTTGACGTATATGATGACCCCGCTGAGGCGATTGCTGACGCAGATTGCGTAGTGACCGATACTTGGGTCTCGATGGGTGATACGAATGTGGGTGAGCGTATGCAGGCGCTGGGGCCCTATCAGGTCAATGAGGCTTTGATGGCGAAAGCTAAGCCAAAGGCGATTTTCTTGCATTGCTTGCCCGCCCATCGTGGCGAGGAAGTGACCGATGCTGTCATGGATGGCCCTCAAAGTCGGATTTTTGACGAAGCTGAAAATCGAATCCACGCACAAAAAGCGGTGTTAACTTGGTGCTTGGCGCATGGGGCAAGCCAATGACATTTGATGCCAATCCGTCTGATCCCGATGCCGACTTGATGGCTGCAGCCGACGATATCGTGGCGGCCTTCCAAATCGATGGCGAACCTGTGCGCGGACGCATCGTGCGTTTGGGCCCGGCAACCGTCGATGAAATCCTACAGCGCCATCAATATCCCGATTGTGTCGCGCGTTTGTTGGGCGAAATGCTGACCTTGGCCGCTTTGGTTGGGGCCTCGCTAAAATTCGATGGTAAACTGATCATTCAGGTGCAAGGTGAGAATGGTCTTGAAGGGCCAATCCGCTTCATCGTGGCTGAATATCGCACCAATGGTGCCTTGCGCGGTTATGCCAATGTCGACGGCGTCGCTTTGGCCAAGCTATTGGCCGAAAATCCAGAGCCGACATTGCCTGAGCTGATTGGACCTGGCCTCTTTGCCATGACAGTGGACCAAGGCGATGACATGGACCGCTATCAAGGCACGGTCGCGCTGGAAGGCGATACTTTGGCCGAAGCAGCAGCACTTTATTTTGCTCAATCCGAACAAATCCCAACCCGGATTCGCATTGCTTGCGGCGAGACCCAAGGCCCAGCGGGCCGGTCACAATGGCGCGCGGGTGGGGCTTTGATCCAGCAGGTTGCAGGCGATAGCGCGCGCGGCGACACTGCTATGGCATGGGAGCATGCCTCAATCCTGTTTGAAACCTTGGAAGATCGAGAATTGGTCAATGCTGAGTTGTCGGCGGGTGACTTGCTATACCGCTTGTTCCACGAAGATGGCGTGCGGCTGTTTGAAGCTAGTCCCATCGAAACGGCATGCACCTGCTCGAGTGATCGCATCCTCGCCTTATTGAAGCAATTTGGGGCTGAGGCTGCGGCGGACATGATTGAGGCCGACGGCTTTATCCGGGTCCGTTGCGAATATTGCAATAAGAGTTTTGATGTTCGCCCTGAAGAACTGCTTTAGTTTTTGATATCCTCGAAACGCAAAAAAGGCGGCCTTTCGGGCCGCCCTTTTCGTATCTGGTCGATTGAGGCTTAGTTGCCGCTGCGTTGAGCCACGAAGGTGGCGCTATTGCCGATTGCTGAAGCGCTGGCCGAGATCATGCCCATATTGCCGCCATTGAAGTTGGTCGTAGCAGTAACATTGCCATTGTTGGTTTGGTTGGTGCGGCCTTCGACCAAGACGCTCTCATTGCCGCACGAAGCGCAGGAGTAAGCGGTGATCGCGTTGCCAACTGCCGACGAAGTCGCTTGGCCGACGCCGCCATTAGCGGATGCACCAGAGAAGGTGGTGGTGGCCGAGACATTGCCGCTGTTGGTTTGGTCCATGAACATCGAGACATCCGAGCCTAAGTTCGACAGCAAGGCCGAGTTACCAACCGAGTTAGAGCCTGCCATGGCAAAGCCTTCGAAATTGTCCAAGTTAACAACCGAGCTCGACGAAACATTGCCGCTGTTGGTTTGCGAGCCAGCCATTTGAGCATAGCCCCATTTGTTTTGGATTTCGGCCAAGTTACCGGCGGCCGAAGCACCGCTCGAAACGTTGGTTGCGCTTTTGATGTCAACGGTCGACGAGGTGGCGACATCGCCCGTGTTTTTCTGGTCCACTTCAGCAAAGATCGTGGCCGACTCACCTTCCCAACGCGCGGAGTTCGCAGCGCCGATGGCGTTTGAAGAAATTGCGCCATTGTTACAGCAAGCGGTCACGTTCGACGAAGCATCAACCTTGGCCGCACTGGTTTGGGTCACTTTGCCTTGGGTATAGCCATTCTTAGTGAAGCTACCAAAACTGTTGGCCGTGGCTTGCGCGCCAGAATTGATATAGTCAGATGAACCGACCGTGATGGTGGATTTGGCCGTGATTTTGGTGCCAGAATTGGCCGTTTGGGTCGAATCGATGCCGATGGTGGCGCAGCAGCCTTCAACTTGGGCTGCATTGCCATGGGCGACGGCGGTGCTTTGGGTGACGCCGCGTGCAGTTTCACCGGTGACGGTGTTGATGGCGGAAACCGTGCCACGCAGGGTCTGCGTGTTCGATACATTCATGCTCTGCTCAACTGCCTTAGCCGACATGCTGTTGCCGGCTGACAGATTGTTGGTGGCAGTACCTTGTGAGGTTTTGAATTCAACGTTCAAGGTGGAAACGACATCGCCCATTTGGACTTGGCCATTCAGGACTTCGTAAGGCGCATGCTGGGCGCTGGCGATTGCTGGGATGAACGCCAAAACGGCTGCAGTTGCGATGAGATACTTTGCCTGTGCCATGTTCTACTCCACGATCTTGAGATCTGTCTCTTTCCGGCACACTTGGCCGGTGTTGGGAGTAGGATTGCTGGTTTCGTGCCAACGAAGGGAGTTTGGCTTAAAGATTTCTCCAAAAGAGAGAAATTGGCAGTGGGATTAATCTCAGACTAGTCGACGTCGAGCGATTGCCGAAGGCGTGCCTTGATCTTGGCCAAGCTGCCTGGCGTGATTGGACCAAAGACGCCCCGTGCCGCTTCTGGAATATGGGCCATGGGGTCTTCGTCTGACTGGAAGATATAATGGTCGAATATGGTCTTCCAGGCTTGCTTCTCTGCCTTTGGCATATCTCGCAAGGTTAGAAGTGCGTGCTGAAGGGTGAGGCTGGGGGTAACCAAATGCTCTGGGCCGTCGCGCCACCAGAAATTGACCAACATGCCGACAGGCGTCAACGACTCCACGTGGTGGATCCACAGGCTCGGCATATAAAGAACATCGCCCGGCTCCAAATCGGCAATTTGGGCTGCCTTCACCGCGTCTTCAAAGCGTGGGTGGGTCATGAGGTCAGGATCTTTGAAGTCAACCAAAGAGATGGGTTGGCCTGCGAGCGTATGATCGAGCGGTCCAATATAAAGGTTTTTCAATTGCTCCATTGGAAACAGGGTAAAGCGGCGCTTGCCAGCCACCACGCAGGCTAGATTCTGTGGCAAGTCCCAATGAGCGGCAGTACGTGTCTGATTGCCAAGCCACAGCGAAATCCTGGTGGAAGTCTTCGATCCCAGCAGCGGCATCGGGCACTCGATCGACATTGCCGGAAAAAACTGCGGGAAAGGAAGGGCACCTGCATACATACTGGGCGGATTTTCAACATCGCGCAGCCGCAACAAGATACTCAAAAGGGTTTCGACTGTGGCTGAGCGCACATCAAAATTGAACTGCTGCAAGTCGGGTCCATAGCCAAAGCGCCCGCCGATCTCAGGCGGCGCGAAAAAGCAATTGGCTGGTGCCTCGGTCGCATGCCGCGCAACATAGGCGCAGACTTCTTGATCCGAGATCAATCCGGCTTGCACCACTGGCCAGTCTTTGACGAGGCCGCGCAGGATGGCGGGTTTTTGCGCCGGTTGAATAGTGTCTTGGAAAAGGGCCAGATCTACCTTCTCATAGGTTTTGACTGGCTTACAGTGCGACCAATCCAGAGCCATCGTGGTTTTCCCCATCCGTTTCGCTTTGTTCATAGCAAAAGAGCGGCCCTGTTTGGGCCGCTCTTTGTCTGTGTGTCAATGCGTGTTGGAATGACGCTTAGTTGCGCGTACCGCGGAGGG
>CALRLV020000274.1:0-4333 GCA_943368895.1 Ferrovibrio terrae | reverse complement strand
GCCTGCCAGTTCTGGACGGTCAGACTTAACGATCTCAGCGCCCTTAAACGTGACAGCAGCCGAAGGCGCGCCGGCCGTGACGGTCTCTACCGAGGCAGAACCACCCGTGCCTGCAGCAGCAAAGGCGGTGGTGCGAACGGTGATCACCTTTTTGGCATCCGAGGTTTCAATCGTTTCCAGCGCGTTGCCGGCATAGATTGGACGCACGAACGTTGAGGCGTTGACGACTTCTTGGATTTCCGAGATGGGCGAAACGTCCAAGGCAGCTGCGATGCGGGGAGCCGCATTCTTGCCGGTTGCGGTGGCCGCAAACAAAACCGCATCATAATTGGCCATCAAAGGAACGACGAGGCCTTCAACCGCTTCTGCCACGCCTTGGTCGAAGGCTGCGCCTTCAGCGTGGAGGACTTTGCGAACACCGGCAATGCCAGCAGCGGCGGCAGCAGCGGCACCTGCACCAAGGCCTGCGACCAAAACGTCGACGTCTGACGACAAGGCCAAAGCGGCTGTCACCGTCTTGTTGGTTGCGTCCTTCACAGACGCATTATCGTGCTCTGCAACAACGAGAACTGCCATTAGAGGACCCCTGCTTCTTTGAGTTTGCCGACCAATTGCTCAGCGCTTTCGACTTTGATGCCGCCAGCGCGCTTTGGTGGTTCGGTCACTTTCAATACTTTCAGACGTGGAGAAACATCGACGCCATAATCGCCGGTCGATTTGACGTCGATTGGCTTTTTCTTGGCCTTCATGATGTTCGGCAGTGAGGCATAGCGTGGCTCGTTCAAGCGCAAGTCTGCGGTAACGATTGCTGGCAAAGCGACTTCCAAGGTCTGCAATCCACCGTCGATTTCGCGCGTAACGGTCGCTTTGCCGTCAGCGATTTCGACTTTCGACGCGAAGGTAGCTTGTGGCCAGCCCAATAATGCAGCCATCATTTGGCCGGTAGCATTATTGTCGCCATCAATGGCTTGCTTGCCCATCAGAACCAATTCTGGCGCTTCTTCGGCGACAACGGCTTTCAGCAATTTCGCTACAGCCAAAGGCTCGAGGTCGTCATCGGTTTGGATCAGAATGCCACGGTCAGCACCCATGGCCAATGCGGTGCGGATGGTTTCTTGCGCTTGCTGAGGACCAATGGAGACGGCCACAATCTCAGTCACCACACCCTTTTCTTTCAGGCGAACGGCTTCTTCAACGGCGATCTCGCAGAAAGGGTTCATCGACATTTTGACGTTGGCCAAGTCCACCCCGGTTTGATCGGGCTTTACGCGGACCTTCACGTTATAATCAATGACCCGTTTAACGGGTACGAGGACTTTCATGGGGCGTCTCCACTGAGTGAGCTTTTGGTTTTAAAGGGGCAAGTTAGCCTAACTTGCCCCACTTTCCAATTTTCGTTTGTTTCACGTCTAAATATGGACCGGCTCGTAGAGCCGACCAGATTTATTTTGGTGCCGCTTCAGCGGCTGGGGCGGCAGCAGGTGCTGCACCCTCAGCAGTTGGAGCGGCTGCCGCACCTTCTGCAGGGGCAGCAGCGGCTGCTGCGGCGGCTGCGGCGGCTTGAGCTGGGTCACGCGTTGGATCTGGTGCAGGCAAAGCAGCTGGCGAAGGCGACAAGGAGTGCAGATAAGCAACCAAGGCCACGCGGTCAGACGACTTGCCCATCCCGGCATAAGCCATGGCGGTGCCCTTGATATAGCTCTTAGGAGCCTTCAAGAAATTATAGAGACCATCATAATCCCAAGCTTTGCCATAGGCCTTCATCGCATCGGAATACGCAAAGCCTGCATGGGTGCCAGCGGTACGGCCAAATACTTCATAAAGGGAAGGACCTGTCTTATTGGCGCTGCCTGGCTCGACATTGTGGCAGGACGAGCAGACTTTGTGCAACTTATCGCCTTGCGCAACCAATTCCGCAGTCTTGGCGGGATCAGCCAAAACAGTGCCCCAGTCTGGCATCAGCTCAGGACCAGAAGCGGCCTCTGCGCCCCCGGCGGGGGCTTCGGCAACTTCTACTGGAAAGCCAACGGCTTCGTGATTGTTGGCATAAACCATATCGCCCAAAGTACGAAGGCCCATAATGCCCAAGCCGGTCGCCAAAACGGCGCCAGCTACCATGTTGAACCACAGATTGTTGCTGCTCATAACGGTGCTAATATCCCTGTTGCATCGCGACAGTCCTCAACCAAACCTCATTCTTTCAAGGGCGATTTGCGGACTTTGCGTATTAGATTGTCCTATGGCATGCGTCTTTGCGGCTTTCAACAGTTTGTGCTGTGGCACCGCGCAGACTAGGCTCGCATTCTCAGGCTTTGGGCATTAAGAACGCCTCCTCGCAAAGGGTCATCACCATGTCGCAACCCCTTATCGTCATCCCTGCACGCTTGGCTGCAACCAGGCTGCCCGGCAAGCCTTTGGCCGATATAGCGGGCAAGCCGATGATTGCCCGGGTGATTGAGCGCGCGCTCTTGGCGGGCCTTGGCCCTGTCGCAGTCGCAGCCGGAGAGCCTGAAATTGTTGCCGCTGCGCAGGCCGCAGGCGCCCTGGCGGTGCTGACAGACCCGGATTTGCCTTCTGGTTCGGACAGAATTCACGCCGCACTGGCTGATTTGGACCCTGACGGCAATTTCGATCCAATTATCAATCTGCAAGGCGATATGCCGACGCTCAATCCTGCTTTGATCCAACAAGCCCTTGCCGCACTGGAAGATGCCCCAGACGCCGCTCTGTCGACCTTGGTTTCCCCCAGCACGGATTCGGCCGAGCGGGCTGATCCCAATGTCGTGAAGGCGGTGGTTTCTTGGCCAGACGGTTCAGAGGGGGGTGCGACAACGGGTCGCTGTCTCTACTTCACCCGGGCAGACGCACCAACGGGGCCTGGCCCCATTCAGCGCCATGTCGGCCTCTATGTTTGGCGGCGACGCGCCTTGGCGCGCTTTGTTGCAGCCGCCCCGTCGCCACTGGAATTGCGCGAGAAGCTGGAACAATTGCGGGCGTTAGAGCTGGGTATGACCATCGTGGCGCGCGCCGTGGATGAATTTCCCAAGGGCGTCGATACGCCAGAACATTTAGAAAGTGCCAGAGCGTGGTACCAGGAGCAGGCATCGTGAGCGACTTTGTTGAAGGTAAGATCGCCTTTCAGGGCGAATTGGGGGCCAATTCCCATGCTGCCGCCAAGGCGGCTTGCCCGTCCTTAGAGCCTTTGCCCTGCCAAACCTTCGAAGATGCCTTTGCAGCGGTCGCCAGTGGCAAAGCCGTGCGCGCCATGATTGCGATTGAGAACACCTTGGCCGGACGTGTGGGCGATGTGCACCATCTTTTGCCAGAGGCGGGCCTCTATATCGTTGGCGAATATTTCGCCCCTATTCACCACCAATTGGTGGGCGTTAAAGGTGCGACCTTAGCCGACATTAAAAAGGTTCGCTCGCATCCCATGGCGTTGGGCCAATGCCGCAAAATCATTCGTGAACTGGGCGCAGAAGCCGTCAAAACCGCTGACACCGCTGGGGCCGTTCGTGAAATCAGCGAGATGGGCGACAAAAGTGTCGCCGCTTTAGGCTCCACCTTGGCGGCCGCCTTTTATGATTTGCCGATCCTGCGCCCCGATGTGGAGGATGAGCCCCATAATGCCACCCGCTTTGTCATTCTTTCGGCCACGCCCGAGGATGCGGATATTGAAGACGGCAAATGTATTACGAGTTTTGTGTTCCAAGTCCGCAACATTCCCGCTGCCCTTTATAAGGCGATGGGCGGGTTTGCGACCAATGGCGTGAACATGACGAAGCTGGAGAGCTATCAGATCGGCGGCAGTTTCAATGCCACCCAATTTTATGCCGATATTGAAGGCCATCCGAACGAGCGCAATGTGCAATTGGCGCTGCAGGAATTAAAGTTCTTCTCCGCCGAGTTGAAAATCTTGGGCGTCTATAAGGCCCATCCCTTCCGCAAGCTGGAGGCAGGCGCTTAAGCCTACCCCGTTTCAAAAGGCCCCTTTGCCATGAAGCCCTTAACCCCCGCCCTTCGCAAAGAGGCCGTCACCTCATTAGAACAATTTTGCGATGAGCAATTTGACGAGCCTGTCGGCAATCTGGCGGTCGAGGCCCTGTTTGACTTCATGGTCGCAGAACTCGGGCCTCTTTTTTATAATCAGGGCGTCAAAGACGCCCAAGCCCGCATTCAAGGCGTGATCACCGACCTCGACCAAGAAGTCTATCAAGAGCCCTTCACCTACTGGCGACGGAAACGGTGAGGGGGGGTGCCGTAGGGGCTCAATCCATTTTAGCTTTTTTGGCGTAGCTTCAGCATTGAGAGTCGCGTTCAGCTTCACTTTAAA
>CALRLV020000273.1:0-4337 GCA_943368895.1 Ferrovibrio terrae | reverse complement strand
ACCCGATCAAGCCAAGAAGCCGCCAAGGCACGCCGCTCTGGCTTGCCCAGATGGCTAAGTCCAAACGCGACATTGCCTAGAGCCGTCAGATGCGGGAAGAGGGCATAGTCCTGAAACACCATGCCTAAAGGACGTTTTTCAGGTGGTATGGTGGTGTGCTTGTCACTAACAAGTCGGCCATCGGCATAGACTTCACCCGCGTCCAAGCGTTCAAGACCTGCCAGCACGCGCAACAAGGTGCTTTTGCCAGAGCCGGATTGACCCAACAGCGCCAGCACTTTGCCAGCCTCCAAACTCAGACTCACATCATCCAGCGCCTTAACGGCACCAAAGGTGCGGCTCAAATGGCGCGCTTCAAGGGCAAACTCGCTCATGATTGGCCCGCCCGAGACTTTGAAAGACCGTGTGAAAACAATAAGGTCGGGATCAAAGCTACCAGCACAATTGCAAGGGCAGGCCAAGCTGCAGCCCCCAAACGCTCATCGGCGGCATAGGCGTGGGCGCGGACAGCCAAAGTATCAAGGCCAAAGGGGCGCAGAATGGTGGTTGCTGGCAATTCCTTTGCGATCTCCACAGCCACGATCAAGGCTGCTGCAAAAGCTGACGGGGCAGCCAAGGGCGCTTCGAGAGTCAAAAAGCGTTTGATCCTGCTTGCACCCAGCGTCTGCGCGGACTCCCGCATGGAACGGGTCGATTTCTCAAGACCCGCACTTAATGGTTCAAGGCCCGCCGCGGTAAAGCGTGCGGCATAGGCATAGCAAAGCGCGATGATGGCCAAGGGGCCGCTTAAGGCCGCAACCACATGCGAGCCGCTCAAAGCTAAAGCTGCCAATATGCCTAAAGCGGTCACGGCACCGGGTGTGGCATAGCCGGCAAGGCTGACGGCCCGGACAAAGCCGCTGGCTTGTGCGCTGCGTTGGCCGACGAAGGCGCTGAGCCCGGCCAAAACCAAGGTGGCGCTGGCTCCTAGCGCGCACAGAAGCGCGGTGGCAGCCAGAGGCTTACTCAAGGCCCGCTCAGGCAACCCATTGGCGATGGCGAGGTTTGCAAGGTGAAGGACTGGGATGATCAAACCCAAGGTCAAAATGGCAAAGCAAAAGCCGGTTATCAGCACTTGGGTAAAGCCTGAAACCTGCGCGCGTTGTGGCGTGCGCCAGCGCGTCGAGCCACCTGCTACTAAGCCCGCCCGCGACTTGCGTTCGAGCCAAACCAGAAACAACACACCAACCAGAAGCAGGCAGGCAATGCGTGCCGCAGCCGCCAAATCCCCCATGGAAAACCACGCGCGAAACACCCCAATCGTCAGGGTCGATACGCCTAAATGATCCGCGGCCCCATAATCGGCAGCGATCTCCAAGCCTGTTAGTGCGGCCCCTGCTGCAATCGCCGGTCGTGCCAGCGGCAAAGCAACGCTGAAAAAGCGCTTCCAAGCACCCGCTCCTAACAATCGGGCAGCCTCTAAAGCGCAGACTGATTGAGCCTCAAAGGCGCTGCGCGCAGCCAGATACACATAGGGATAAAGCGTGGTCACATAAACCAACGTCGCGATCCAAAACCCGCGCGAGCCCGTCAAATCGCCCCACGCATAGGCCGATACATAAGCGGGCATCGCCAAAGGCAACGCTAAGGCCCAACTGAGCGACGTCCGCCCCCAGAATTGATAGGCGGTCACAAACCAAGCCGAGATGACGCCCAAAATGGTTGCGCCAAGGGTCGAAAGTACCAAGAGTGACAGTGATGTCAGCGCCATTTCGCCCAGAAGGACGTTGGCGATGTGATCAAAACTTTCACTCGGTCCAAAAGCTGCCAGCAGAGTAAACAAAACGGGCAGACCCGGAATCGCGACTAAAAGCGCATAAAGCGCCCAAGCTTTGAGTGGCAGCCCAAAGGGTTTGGCAGAGCCACGCCTTTCCCAGTCCCGCATGGGACTAAGTCTTGCTGCCGGATCCAGTAGTGTCACTTCCAGCCCGCGCGATCAAAGACTTTCTGGGCCTCTGGTTGATTGGTGCCGAGGGCTGCCATGGGGGTTTGGGCTTCTTTAAAGCCAGCCAAAGCCTTCAATTCACTATTGTCGTCCATTGCACTGGCAAGGATGGGGAATTCATCATTGGCTTTGGCAAAGATTTTTTGCGCTTCAGGGCTCGCCAAAAATTCCAAGAAAGCAACGGCATTAGCCTTGTTGGGCGCATGGGCCGCAAGTGCGCCGCCCGAAATATTCACATGCGTGCCAGCCCCGGCTTGATCGGGGAAGGAGAGTGCGATTTTGGACGCAACCGCCTTGTCACCTGCGTCCTCTGAACGCTGCAAGCGAACGGCATAATAATGGTTCACGATAGCAACCGCGCATTTGCCCTCTGCGATGGCCTTCAATTGATCGGTATCTGCGCCTTCTGGTGGGCGGGCAAAGTTTGCCACAACGCCCTTGGCCCAAGCTTCCGCCTTTGGAACACCCCAATCAGCGATGAAGGACGACATCAAAGATAGATTATAGACATTACTGGAAGGGCGGACACAGACCTTACCCTTTAAGGCAGGCTCAGCCAATTGCGCATAGGTAGCAACTTGGTCCGCTTTGATGCGAACAGGGTCATAAGCGATGACCCGGGCGCGCTTGGCAAAGCCAAACCAGTCCTTCTTGGGGCCTTGCAGGTTTGTCGGGACAGTGGCGTCCAGCTTTGCCGATTGAACAGATTGGAACAGGCCTGCGCTTTCGGCGCGCCAGAAATTGCCAGCATCGACCAGCAAGATGACATCTGCGGGGCTCTGTGTGCCCTCAGCCTTCAAGCGCTCGAGCAGAAGGTCGCCTTTCATCTCAATTCGATTGATCGCGATGCCTGTATTTTTCTCAAACAAGTCATAGAGTTGTTCGTCGGCATCATAATGGCGGGCCGAATAAATATTGACTTCGCCATTGGCGCCAGCTGCGGGCTCTGACGCATTACAACCCGCAAGGGTTATGAACATGGTGGATGCAAGAGCAACCGAAACAAACAGGCGGGCGCGGGAGTTTTTGAGAATGGTTCGCATCATCAACTGGTATTGTCACAGCCGCAGGCATCCTGCAAGCCAAACTCACACTCAAAACCCGTCTGCATGCGCGGCACAAAGTCGCGGCTTGGCTTTGGGCGCAATGCCAAAGCCAAGCTTAAGACGATGAAGGACTATGCTTCGTCGTCGCTGATTGGGCCCAGATGGATGGGGATTTTCATAAAGGCTGGAATGTCATTGCCAAAAGCCAGCACATCGGGGTCCTGATCTTGTTGGCGATAACGGCCGCCGCGATCACCGCGATCATTGCGGTCACGCTCATTGCGGTCGCGGCCACGTGGACCACGGCTTTGATTGTCGCGTGGACCACGGCTTTGACGTGGCGTATCTAACGAATCCTGCGGCACCAAGAGTTCAAAGCTTTGCCCCGACTCATCATCGCCGCCTAAATCAATTACGGCCATTGGGTCTGAAACAGGCTCGCTGGGTCGATTGTCTGGCTTTGTGCGACGACGATTGCGGCCACCCCGAGTGCGGCCACCAGTGGATTCTGCAGGATTTGCATCGCCTTGTTCGACTGTTTCGTCTGGCGTATCGACGACTTCGATTGTTTCGGTTTCAGCTTCAACAGGTGCAGCAGGTTTGCCGCGCCGTGGCCGACTGCCGCCCTTGCTCGAACCAGAAGCCGCTGCAGGCTTGCGGTCATCGAACACTTTTTCTTGCGGCATGCCTTCAATGTCCGCAAATTCGATCGTCGTCTTGATCAAGCTTTGAACGGCGTCGAGTGCTTTGGTATCGCCCGGGGTGACGACCATGAAGGCCTCACCCAAGCGGCCCGCGCGACCGGTCCGACCGATACGGTGGACATAGTCTTCGGCATGCCGCGGCACGTCGAAATTAAATACATGGCTGACATCGGGGATATCAAGACCACGGGCCGCCACATCAGATGCTACTAGGATCTGCAAGTCATTATTGCGGAAGCGCTCCAGCGTCGCCGTGCGCACACTTTGTTGCAAATCGCCATGAATGGGGGCGGCATCAAAGCCATAAACCTTCAAGGATTTTGCCACGATATCGACATCGGTTTTGCGGTTACAAAACACGATGCCGTTCTTCATGGTTGCCATGGCCGACTGGATCGCAGCGCGCAGCACGGCCCGCTTGGTCTTGGGATCTGAGGATGGGCTCTTTAACAAACGTTGCGTGATGGTGGCCGCCGCTTGCGATTGGCGCGCCACTTCCACCTTGGCTGGGGCCTGCAAGAATTGCTCAGTCAAGCGCTTGATTTCTGGCGGCATGGTTGCCGAAAAAAACAAGGTTTGCCGGGTAAAGGGCGTCAGCTTCAC
>CALRLV020000272.1:0-4338 GCA_943368895.1 Ferrovibrio terrae | reverse complement strand
ATCGTTTAGGGCTTCTTCCAACTTTGCGATTTGAGTCTCGAGTTTCGGTATCAAGCCTTCCAACTCACTCAAGCGCCGCTCGTCTTTGTACGAGAGTTTTTTGGCAGCTGCCTTGGCCACAGGTTCTGCAACGATAGCAGCGCTTGGCTTGGGCTTGGTTGCCTGCTTATGACCCAGAATAGGGATGCCCTGCCGCACAAGATCGGTCCAGCCGCCTGGCGTTTCGATCCAGGTGCCGTCGCCACGGGGTGCAAGCGTGGCAGTCACTACGCCGTCGAGAAAGGCGCGATCGTGACTAACCAACAAGACCGTGCCGTCATAATCGGCCAACATGTCCTCCAAAACGTCCAAGGTTTCCATGTCGAGATCGTTAGTTGGTTCGTCGAGCACCAGAACGTTGGAGGGCTTTGCCAATGCGAGGGCCAGAAGCACGCGGTTGCGCTCGCCGCCGCTGAATGAGCCGACTGGTTGGCGCAAATGGCGGCTGTCGAATAAAAAATCTTTTGCATAGGCGGCGACATGTTTTGGACGTTCGCGCACCATAATCTGGTCCCCACCTGCCGGGGCAAAAGTATCCCAAAGGGTTGCTTTGGGGTCGAGTGCGGCACGCGATTGGTCGAGATAAGCAATGGTAAGGTTCTTGCCCATGCGAGTTGTGCCGACATCGGGTTCCAAGCTTCCGACCAACATTTTGATTAAGGTCGATTTGCCCACACCATTGGGGCCCACAATACCTAAACGGTCGCCACGTACCACACGAAGGTCAAGGTTCTTGATGATGTCGCCCCGGCCATCAAAACCCTTCGATACACCTTTGGCTTCAAACACCAGTTTGCCTGATGTGTTCCCGGTGTCAGCCTGAAGGGCTGCTGTATCTTTACGGACCAAGGCTGCTTGGCCTTTGCGGGCCTCACGCATGTCCATCAAACGGCGCAAGCGGCCCTCATTGCGGGTTCGCCGTGCGGTTACGCCGCGTGCCAGCCAACGTGCTTCGTCTTCCAAGGTTTTGTCGAGTTTTTCGAGCGCTTTACGATCTTGTTCCTCAATGCTGGCGGCCCAAGGCTCAAACTTTGAGAAGGGGGCGTCTAAGCGCCGCACAACACCATTGCGCAACCAGAGACACGATGTGGAGATGGCCGACAAAAAGGCCCGGTCGTGGCTGACGACCAAGACTGCGCCTGAAAACTGCTTTAGTCGGCGCTCAAGTTCCTCAATGGCCGCGATGTCAAGGTGGTTGGTGGGTTCATCCAGCATCAGGAGGTCTGGGTCGGCTGCTAAGGCGCGGGCGAGAGATGCACGGCGGGCTTCTCCACCAGACATGCCAGTAACTGGCCGATCCGGGGAGAGGCCAAAGCTATGCAACTCTGCGGCGGCGGCAGCGAGACGTGCAGCCCCATCTCGGTCATGGGGCACGTCTTGGGCGGCCCATGCCAACAGACTTGTTGCTCCGCTAAAGTCCGGCTCTTGGGTCTGTGTTGCTGCGTGGGTCCCGTTTGAAACTACACGCTCGCCGGAATCATACTCAAGCTGGCCTGCCAAAACCGACATCAGGGTAGATTTCCCAGCCCCATTGGCTCCTACCAATGCCGCCCGCTCGCCACGACGCAAGGTGAGGTCGACCCCGGAGAACACAGGCGCACCACCGCGCTTCAGCGCAATATCTTTGAGTTGGATGACAATATCTCGGCTCATGCGTGGCAAGTGTCTGCGCTGTGGAAGAAGGTCAAGGTCGCCACGCAGATAGGGACACATTCAGACTGCGAAAGGGCGTGGATCGCTCTTGTGTGTGATCACGATTTCGTGTTGCCTAATGCAACCAGCATCGTTAGTCAGAAAGCTATTGCCTTGTCTCTGCGAACTTCAATCCTTTCCGCTTCGGCCATCGCTTTGGCTATTTCTGTTACATTGATAGCAGGGTGTGCGACAACCTCTGCTGCAAAACCTGCCGCGACGCCAAGTCCAGAGGCTGCGGCTAAGCCAAAAGCTACGCCAAAACCGTTGGCAAAGGGCATGGACAGCAATGGTGCGCTTGATCCTTTTCCGTCCACCTACAAGCCTTTACCGGGTGTGACGACCGCGATTGTTGGGGCTACGATCCTCACGGCCGCTGGCGATGAAATTCAAAATGGCACGATTGTCTTCTCAGACGGCAAGATTCTCGCGGTTGGCAAGGATGTTTCGATCCCAGATGGGGCAAAGCGCGTTGACGGTCGCGGCAAGTTTGTCACCCCCGGAATTATCGACATTCACTCTCACTTGGGCGTCTACCCAAGCCCCGGCGTGCAAGCCAATTCAGACGGCAATGAAGCTACCGACCCAAACACAGCCGAAGTCTGGGCGGAGCATTCGATATGGCCGCAGGATCCCGGTTTCAATCGGGCGCGTGAAGGCGGTATCACCAGCCTGTTGATCCTGCCGGGTTCAGCCAATTTGTTTGGCGGCCGTTCGGTGACGCTGAAGAATGTGCCCTCGATCACCCAGCAAGGCATGAAGTTTCCCGGCGCGCCTTATGGCCTCAAAATGGCCTGCGGTGAGAACCCCAAACGCGTTTACGGCTCTCGCTCTCGCTCCCCGTCAACGCGTATGGGCAATATCGCTGTTGCGCGGCGGGCTTGGATTGATGCGGCGGACTATAATCGCAAATGGAATGATTATCGCGCCAAAATTGCCGCCGGAGAAGCAGCAGGCGATCCGCCCAAACGCGATCTGAAGCTAGAGACGCTGTCTGGCGTGCTCAATGGCGATATCTTGGTTCAAAACCATTGCTATCGCGCCGATGAAATGGCCCTGATGATGGATATGGCAAAGGAATTTGGCTATAAAATCACCACCTTTCACCATTCATCGGAAGCCTATAAACTCGCTCCGGCCTTGAAAGAGGCAGACATTTGCGCCGCCACTTGGGCCGACTGGCAGGGCTTTAAGATGGAATCCCTTGATGGGATTGCTGAGAATGCGGGCATTTTGCAGGCCTATGGGGCCTGTACGATCATCCATTCAGATGATGCCACCATGACTCAACATCTCAATCAAGAAGCCGCATTGGCCATGGGCGCTGCTGCCCGCGCTGGTATCCCTGTGTCGCGCTTGGATGCGATTAAGTGGATCACCGCCAACCCGGCACGCGCCATGGGCATTGGGGCCAAGACTGGCTCTCTAGAAGTCGGTAAAATGGCAGACATTGTCCTGTGGGACCGTGATCCCTTCTCAACCTACGCCCTTGCCCAAACCGTCTATGTTGACGGCGGCATCGCCTATGACCGCAACGACCCGGCCACCCATGCCCGGTCAGACTTTGACCTTGGTCGCCCTAGCTTGGAGCAAAAATAATGAAACCTGTTGCTCTGGCACTCGCTCTGGCTGTATCGGCCCCCGCACTCGCCGCCGCTGACCCCATCGCCATCATCAATGCGAAGATCGAAACGGTGGGCCCATCAGGCACGCTGACGTCCGCGACGCTGGTCATGGACAATGGCAAGATTGTTGCGGTTGGTTCATCGGTTGTCATTCCCAAAGGCGCCCAAATCATTGACGCAAAAGGAGCGGTCGTGACGCCTGGTCTCGTCGCTGCCACCACAAGCCTTGGCATCTCAGAAATCGAACAAGTTCCGTCGACGCGCGATGACGGGGCGGGCGGTCAAATTGGGGCTGCTTTTAATCCAGCAGCTGGGGTCAATCCTGATGCGCCGACGATTGGCTTAGCCCGCCTGAATGGCTTGACACGTGCATTCCTAACCCCAGTTGCCGGCCGCTCTGGCAATGGGGCGCATGCACATGATGATAGTGCCTTTGATACCGCTGGCGGGCATGAGCAAGATGACCCAACTTTGTTTGCAGGCCAAAGCATAGGCATCAATCTGTCAGCCAATTCACCGGACCTGATTTTCAAAACCAATGCGGGCATGGTGTTGGAATTTGGCGAGTCGGCAGCTGCCGCGGCAGGTGGCTCTCGCGGGGCGTCATTGATCATTCTCAAACGCGTGTTGGCCGATGTGCGCCATTTTGCGGCCAATCGTGCCTTGTATGACAAGGGCGAGGGGCGAGACTTGATGGTCAGCCGCCTAGACTTAGAAGCCTTGGTCCCCGTGGTGCAAGGCAAGTCACCCCTCTTGATCCGGGTGTCGAGCGCCAATGATATTCGCCAAGTCCTGAAGCTGGCCAAAGAAGAAAACTTGTCCATCGTCTTGGAGGGGGCTGAGGAAGGTTGGCGCGTCGCGTCTGAACTGGCGGCGGCAAAAGTGCCTGTCATCATCGATACACAAGCCGCTCTGCCTGCTAGCTTTGAGACTTTAGGCACCCATTTGCGTAATGCCCAAATTCTCTATCAGGCAGGCGTTC
>CALRLV020000271.1:0-4372 GCA_943368895.1 Ferrovibrio terrae | reverse complement strand
GACTTCAAGACCGAGCGCTTCTTGATGATCAATGGCATGAGTGCGGAGCGGCCCTTAAAGCCCGGTGAGCTTTTAAAGATCGTCCGTTTTAGCCCCGCTGGTCGCTAAAGCGCCATACGTCACGAAAGCACTCCACGCAGTCAGGCTGGCGCAGACGCCGTAAACTAAGCGAGCTGGCACGTCGCGGGTGTAAACTAGACCAAACCAAGCCCATGCCCCGGTTACGGCAATCATCACAGCTAGCATGATCCATGCTTGCGCACGGGGTAGGCGCATGCCGGTCGGCAAGGGCCGCTCAAGGCCCTTAAAAATGGCGATACCAATCAAGCCAATGCCTGCCACTGCCGTCAAATTCACCGCCCATTTGTCGACTTCGAGCAAATGGTCAAGGGATTGCGCCACCCATGACAGCATCATGGACGCCCAAAAGGCGGCGTCAGAAGTGATCGGAATTCCGACGCGACTTGGATCATCCTGCGGGCGCAGATAGGGGGGCTTTTGACCCGTGCTCATCGCAAAGCCCGCCCCTGCCCGTCGTTCAGGCCTTCTCAGGCAGGTTTGGCAGCTTGATCTTTTTGGCGAGGCTGCCGTTAAACAGGCTCTCGTCATTCAAGACATTGGGGCCACCGTCTGGCGCACTGGTCAAACGGCCAATGGCAGAACCGGGCGTCACATCTTTGCCAGCAGCCAGATCATCGATAATGGCGCTAAAGCTCTCAGCCGTCAGATCCTCATGATAGTAATCGTGGATAGCAACGATGGGGGCATTGGCGCACGCGCCCATGCATTCCATTTCTTCCCACGAGAACAAGCCATCGGGGGTCACATGGTGGTGATTACCGATGCGCTTCTTGCACACTTCGATCAGATCGCCAGAACCGCGCAACATGCACGGCGTTGTGCCGCACACTTGCAAATGGTGTTTGCCGACCGGGGCCAAGTGGAACATCGTATAAAAGGTCGCCACTTCATAGACGCGGATATAGGCCATGGCGAGGTCGAGTGCGATCTTGCGCAACGCAGGCTCGCTCACCCAGCCTTCTTGCTTTTGCGCCAACCACAATAGCGGGATGACCGCCGATTGCTTGCGGGCTTCTGGATATTTACCCAGCCAAAACGCGACTTTCACAGCACTATCGGCTGACCAATCAAACGACTTGGGCTGAACTTCGGGGGGCGCGAGGCGACGTGTGGCCATTTAACTTACTTTCTCAGTCTGACGATTTGGCTCATCCAAAGGCAAGCCATGAACACGGTTATAGTCGAGGCGATCACGGGCCTCATGTAAGTCTTCCAAGAGGTGGCGAAATGGCCCACCATAATGCCCGACGAATTGAAGGAACATACCGACTAGAATGGCCAGCGGATATTGATCGATCGTCACAGGTCCACCAAGCAAGTCGATCAATAGGACCAATACAACGGGGATAATTCCCAAAACTGCAGTCGCTAATTCGGCCTGACGCACGCGTTTAACACCACCTGGCATGACTGCTGCTAAGTGTTTACCTTGGCTGGTTAACTCGATCACCCGTGGCATAAGGACTGCAAGGATCAGGAACGCTAATGCGCTAAGGCCATATTCCAGCATCTGCCCGCGGCCCTATTTCACAAAGTCCACACGCGCGATTTTGCCGTCGCGCACGGTGTAAATCGCCAGCACTTCAAAGGGTTCGCCCTCGGGGCTACGACGCACGCGCTCATGATCGACGACGATATTGCCGCAAGCGAGGCGGCCTACAAGTTCAGCGTGGTTTTTGGGATATTGCGCAAACACGCCTTGATAGCGGGCGCGATAATCGCTGATGCCATGCAGGTTTTCAGAGCCATTCAGATCGGCAATCACCACATCATCAGCAAAGCAGGCGACATGGGCATCCAAGTCTTGTTTGTTATAGGCTTCAAGCTGTTTGGCGACGACCGCAACGGCAGCCTCTTCATCGCCTCGTCGGCTGATGGACTCACAGCGCGCGATCAAACCATCCCGGACGGTATAAATCATCATCACATCGGCGGCAGGCGCCTTTGAACCTTCACCCGGCTCTGAATGTTCGCGCTTGATGGTAACATTGGCCAAGTCCATCCGGCCCAAAACGTCGGTGCGGTCCATCGGATAATCGACCAAATGGCGCGCATACATTTTGCGCGCTCCGTCCTTGCTCGTCAGCCAGGGTGCGCCACCAAATGGCGAGACGGTGTAATCATCCGCCAAGGTCGCCAACACGCCTTCAAGGTCATTGGCGGCATAGGCAGCATAGTTTGCGTCGATAATCGAACTCATTGCGGCACTTCCTTTGTTTCACCACCGACCCAAACAGCAATCCGGCTGACAAATGGTAGGACTCGGGCCCAAGCCATGATGCCACATACCGTCAATATTATCCCGCCGAGGTCCGCATTTAATGAGGCACCATATCGCCCAAAAGCCCATGGGACTCCCAAAACTGGCACATAGGTCAGCGCAAGTTTGTGCAGTGGAAACAAGAGTGCACCGATAGCCACTAAGGCCAAACCTGACAGCAACACATAGACAAACACAGCCCGCCGCGCCTTTGGCAAGGCAGTCAGGTCGTCAAACGTCGCAAGCCATTTTGATTTAGTTGGCTCAATTTGCGCCATCTCTAGCGATCCACCTCACCAAACACGATGTCGAGCGAGCCAAGGATGGCTGACACGTCGGCCAGCATATGGCCCTTATTCAAATGGCTCATCGCCGCCAGATGGGCAAAGCCCGGGGCGCGGATCTTGGCGCGGTAAGGCTTATTGGTGCCATCGGCAACCAGATAGACGCCAAACTCACCCTTGGGTGCCTCAACCGCCGCATAGACTTCGCCAGCTGGCACATGGAAGCCTTCGGTATAGAGCTTAAAGTGATGGATCAAAGCCTCCATCGAGCCCTTCATATCGGCACGACGTGGCGGGGTCACTTTAGAGTTTTCTGCCAGAACTGGGCCCTTGGGCATCATGTCAATACATTGCTTGATGATGCTGGCGCTCTCGCGCATTTCGTCCATCCGGCACAGATAGCGATCATAGCAATCACCATTCTTGCCGACAGGCACTTTGAACTTGAGTTCTGAATAGACTTCATAGGGCTGGCTGCGGCGCAAGTCCCAAGCAATGCCGGAACCACGCACCATGACGCCCGAAAAACCCCAGTCGAGAATTGTCTTTTGGTCGACCACGCCAATATCGACATTGCGTTGCTTGAAGATGCGGTTATCGGTCAACAAGGTCTCAATATCGTCGCACAGCTTCAAGAACGGATCGCACCATTCGTAGATGTCGCGCACCAAAGCGTCGGGAAGGTCTTGGTGTACGCCACCTGGTCGGAAATAGGCTGCGTGCATGCGCGAGCCTGAAGCACGCTCATAAAAGCCCATCAGTTTCTCGCGCTCTTCAAAGCCCCACAGTGGCGGGGTCAGCGCGCCCACGTCCATGGCTTGAGTGGTGACGTTCAAGATATGAGACAGGATGCGGCCAATTTCTGAGAAGATCACACGGATGAATTGCGCACGACGCGGCACTTCAATCCCGGCCAAACGCTCAATCGCCAAGCACCACGCATGCTCTTGGTTCATGGGCGCGACATAGTCCAGCCGATCAAAATACGGCATGGCCTGCAGATAGGTTTTATATTCGATCAGCTTTTCGGTGCCGCGATGAAGCAGACCAATATGGGGGTCAACGCGCTCAACAATCTCGCCGTCCAACTCCAGAAC
The DNA here is from genome assembly GCA_943368895.1 of Ferrovibrio terrae. Taxonomy (GTDB): domain Bacteria; phylum Pseudomonadota; class Alphaproteobacteria; order Caulobacterales; family Aquidulcibacteraceae; genus Aquidulcibacter. Next base: position 650 of record CALRLV020000271.1, on the reverse strand, counting down.
CAAACGCAACACGCCATGGGCAGCGGGGTGCTGAGGCCCGAAATTAATGTTGAAATTGCGCATGGCGGTTTCGCCCGGCAAAAGATCGGCAGAAGGATTGGTTTCTAGGGTTTGTGTGCCGTCTGCCATGGGTCAAAATCCTACCAAGTCACGCGCGAGTAAACGCGCCCGATTCATCGTGTCCTTGTGGGCCAAGATGGCCACAGGATCAATAGTTTTGCCTGCGGTTTTCAGGTCTTGAGGCTGCGCTCTAAGGGCTACTCGGATCATCACGCGGTACGCGCAAACGATAGGCATCAAGCGAGAGCGGTTTGAGTGGCTTATACATCACATGGCTCAAATGGGTTTTGCCAGTTGGTGCGGTGCCTTGGCGTCGGCGCGTTTCTAAAAAGCCATGTCGTGTCCAAAACGCCATGCCGCGTGCATTGCCCTTCAATACGCCGAGGCGCAGCACATCCATGCCACGACTGGCCAGCCAATCCTCCAAACCCTCATAAAGCCGATGGGCTAATCCCCCGCCATGCAAGGCCGTGGCGACTTGAAATAGGCCAATATGGCCCACGCCCCGGTCGATCATGTCTAGGGTGACATCAAGGATGGCGGCAATTGTCCCAACGTCTTGATGACGGCGCACGATCAATTTGTGGGTT
>CALRLV020000270.1:0-4383 GCA_943368895.1 Ferrovibrio terrae | reverse complement strand
GATCACGTTGGGCTGTCGCTTAAACCTGTATGAATCAGAGGCTATGCGCAATTTGGCTGAGGATGCGGGTCTGTCCAATGTGGTCCTCGTGAATACCTGCGCCGTAACCGGCGAGGCCGTCCGCCAAGCGCGCCAGACTATCCGCCGTGCCCGCAAACAAAAGCCTGACGCCCTGATCGTCGTGACAGGCTGCGCCGCCCAAATCGACCCCGGTATGTTTGCCGCCATGCCCGAAGTCGACCGCGTCATTGGCAATGCCGAGAAGGCAGAAGCTAAGACCTTCGTTGCCCTCGCCGGGGGCCAAACCGAACGCGTGCTGGTCAATGACATTATGAGTGTGCGCGAGACTGCAGGCCATCTGATAGATGGCGTGCAAGACCGGGCGCGCGCCTATGTGCAGGTCCAGAATGGCTGCGATCACCGCTGCACCTTTTGTATCATTCCATTTGGACGCGGCAATTCGCGGTCCGTCCCCGCTGGCGAAGTGGTGGCCATGATTGGCCGCTTGGTCGCCAAGGGCGTGCCCGAGGTCGTACTGTCGGGCGTCGACATGACTTCTTGGGGCGCAGACCTTCCCGGCCAACCCACCTTGGGCGATCTCGTCCAACGTATCTTAAAGCTGGTCCCTGACCTTAAGCGCTTGCGCCTTTCTTCGGTCGATGCCGTAGAGATAGATGACACCCTGTTCCGCCTTTTTGCTGAGGAAGAGCGGATGATGCCGCATCTGCACCTCTCGCTGCAGCATGGGGCCGATATGATCCTCAAGCGCATGAAGCGCCGCCACAGCCGCGATGATGCAATTCAGCTCGCTGCCCGCTTGCGCGCGGCAAGGCCCGATATCGCTTTTGGAGCCGATCTGATCGCAGGCTTCCCGACCGAGACTGAAGCCCACTTTGCCGACTCGCTGGCCTTGGTCGATGAAGTTGGCCTCGCCTTCCTGCACGTCTTCCCTTTCTCGCCGCGCCCTGAGACGCCCGCTGCGCGCATGCCGCAATTGGACAAAGCCACAATCAAGGCTCGCGCGGCGATTTTGCGTGACAAGGGCCAACAGGCTTTGGCTGGCTATCTCGACAGCCAGATCGGCACGACTCAGACCGTCCTCATCGAACGCGACGGCAAGGGCCGACTCAATAGCTTTGCTGAGATCCAAGTCCCTGGCGGTCAAGCCGGCTCTCTTATTCAAGCTCGCGTGACGGGTCGGGCTGACAACCATTTGCTGGGCGTGCTCGTTTGAGCGATTGGGTGCCGTACCAACAAGTTTAGGTATCCCTGTGACCGATCAGTTTACTAGATAGTACGGGTATTCATAGGTAAATTAAGTGATTCCTTCGGAAACCAACAAATTTATGGATGTAAATGTCAGTAAATTCTCCATTTAGGTGAATTCTCACCAGTAATGATAGTTAAGAATTGGTTAAAACTGACTTGCAATTCTATGTATGACTATATAGTTTGCATCCTTCAGATTTCTTTTTTCGAGGTTGTGCTATGGCTACAATAATGAGTATTTTGTCGAGGCTGGGGTCAAGCAGCACGGAGCGAAATGAAGAAAACGGTGACTCTGCAATTATCGTTCGTCCTGAAGCGAATCCAAGTGTGAATGATATCGCCGCCTTTGAAATGCTAGGCGACCACCAACAATCCATCGCAAACGATGTCGATTTAGTCATACGTGACTTGGACACCGTCACGACTTTGGTCCAACAGCTCTCAACGATCAAGGCAGAACTCGCACGTAGTTTTGACGCCCATCGCAAACTGGCAATGGAACATGCTGAGCTGCAGAAGGATAAGGAGCGGGCAGAAACTGGCCTTCGGGAGAAGTCTGCACACAACGACGCCTTGAGCGTAGACCTGAAGTCGACCCGCGCCAGCCTCGAAGAAATCAGCCGCAGCCACAGCAAAGCCCGCGCTGATTTGGAGGCGTTAGAAAATCGCTTCCATCTGTTGGGAGTCGCCAAAAAAGATGGGGATGAGCAATATAGCCGGATCCAGTCCCAATTGGTGGCCGCCCAGGATGAAGCCGCCGCGCTGGAGCGCGAAGCTTCTGGACTTCGCGAACAAAGCGATGCTCAAAGCGCCCGCATTGCTGACTTGTCCGAGAAGTTCAACGAGACGAGCAATAAATGCATCTTCTTGACCAATCGCTGCGAAGCCCTCGAGCTCAATCTCCAAGAGAAGATCAATGAGTTGGTTGGTTTGCGTGAATTGGTCGATATGTTGCACCAAGAAAAGGACTCCGCCGTTCTTTATGGTCGCCAAAAAGAGTTAGATGCCTCACAAGCCCGCTCGGAATCAGCCCGTCTGTTCCAGCAAGGCCAGCAAGAGAAAAAGGCCCGCGAAGTCGAAGCCAGCAATCTGCGCATTGAGCTCGATACCGTGCGGTCCAGCTTGCGCACTCATGAGGAATTGATTGCGGATCTGCGCAATCAAAATGACAAATTGAAGTCCGACCTCGCCCATTATGAGGACCGCACCAAGACTTTGTCATCCAGCAGCAGCCGCCGCGAAGCCATGCTGGCCCGCATCACGGCCAAACTGGAATCCACCACAACTGCCCGCACCCAGATTGAGCAGTCGCGCGCCGTGATGAGCGCCCGCCTCGAAACCCTGACGCAAATCTTGAGCGAACGTGAAGCCGATGTGAAGCGCCTTGAAGGTTCGTTGGAACAAACCATCGCCAAGGGTGAAGAGCATGCTGCCCGGGCCGACGATAAAATCGAAGCCCTCAACAACCGCATCTTTGAATTGGAAAAGGAATTGAACAGCTCTCGCAATGAGGCGGCTTTCTATTCCAGCCAAGTCGAAGCTATGCAGCGTCAACCAAAGCGCGCTTAGATAGAGCGGCCTTATCGCCCCATCAGGTGCGCTAAGGCCCTCTCTGCTTGCTCTCTCTTTGAGAAATCAGGTGATCGTAGCCGGGTCTCCGGAAGGTAGCCCGTGCGGGATGTGGCCAGCGGGTCCTTTAAAAATGCCAAGATCGCCATCAAAAGCGGCGTGCTTTCAAGCCCCGTTTGAACCGTTCTGCCAAGTGGCAAGCGGCAAACCAATTGATACGTCTCACGGTCGTCGGAATCATATTGGGAGCTTGCCACGTCGCAGCTCTCCAAATCGGCCAAAAGATAGGTCTTTACGGACGTTTTGTTGAAAAGTGTGTAGGTGATGGTCAGTTTCCCGGGCTGTATCTCCCACGTCTGGTCCGGGCCAAGGGCAGAGCCTGCCACAAAGGCCAAGGTGACCGACAAGCCGCCCACGACAATAAAGCCGAAAAACAGCGTCAAGAATGATGGCGGCCAAAGTGCTGGTCCAAGCTCGACCAATAACAAAATTGACCCCAAGACACCAAAGCCGCCGAAAAGAAAGCGGATGGGTGTGGGCATAATGTGGGACAGGACGATTGGCTCGCCCGGTGCGTGCGGTGTGACTTCCATAGCTTTGATAATAGCTAGGTTAGCTTAATGATGGGTGTGGAATTCCGCGATATTTTTGCGGTTAGAGGGGACTTTTCACCCACAATGTCATCCCCGCCGAAGCATCAGTGGAGAGCGGGCACCTCAGGTGACTTTGCGGCACAAGGTCCCCGGCTGGCTGCGCCATCGGGGATGACAGCGCTTTAAATAGGGGACTTTCTAACACCCCACCCCCTAATTCACACTACGAATCTCAAACGGGCTGTCGAGCGAAAAGGTGGGGACTTGGGCTTCGAAGGTTTCGCCATCGTCGGTCTGCATCAGATAACTGCCCATCATCAGGCCAGAGGGTGTCGAGAGCGGGCAGCCGGAGGTGTAGGTAAAGCTGTCGCCTTCGCGCAATATGGGTTGTTCGCCGACAACGCCCGGGCCTTGCACCACTTGGGTGACGCCATGATGGTCAATAATCTTCCACGTGCGCGCGGTGAGTTGCACCGTCTGTTCCGACAGATTGGCGATTTCGACCGTATAGGCCCACATGAAGTCATTCTCGTCGGGATCGGATTGATCGTCGAGGAAAACCGGCGTCACCTGAATGCGGACACCGCGGGTCGTAGCGGAATATTGGGTCATGGCCTGCCTATACTGCCCATCGCAGTCCTCTGCATCCCTTGCTTACAGATCAAAGACAACACCTTGCGCCAAGGGCAAGGTGGTGGAGTAATTGATCGTTTGGGTCTGGCGGATCATATAGGCCTTCCATGCGTCAGAGCCTGCTTCGCGGCCTCCGCCGGTTTCTTTCTCACCGCCAAAGGCGCCGCCAATTTCGGCACCCGAGGTCCCAATATTGACGTTGGCAATCCCACAATCTGAGCCTTGGTGCGACAAGAAGGTTTCCGCCTCGCGCAGGTCAGTCGTGAAGATAGACGACGATAAGCCTTGGGGCACGTCATTCTGGATGGCGATGGCCTCT
>CALRLV020000269.1:0-4393 GCA_943368895.1 Ferrovibrio terrae | reverse complement strand
AGGTTTTATGGAAGAGCGCGAAACCACCGCAGAAGGCGCAGCGCGGGAAGCTTGGGAAGAGGCCCAAGCCAAGGTCTCAATCAATGCCCTATTGGGCATTTATGAGGTGCCGCGCATCAGCCAAGTCCATTTCATGTATCGCGGCACGTTGAGCGAGGACAGTTTTGCGCCGGGTCCAGAAAGCCTCGAGGTCGCGTGGTTTGCTTATGAGGACATCCCTTGGGATCAGATGGCTTTTCCAACAGGCGTTTGGGCGCTCAAGGATTGGGCAAAAGTCCAAGGCCAATCTAACTTTGTGCCATTCTCAAACCCGCCGGGCATGGAACACATGACCCATCCAAAAAAGGTGGACGGGGAATAGGCGCAGTGCTTCGCCCCGATACGACAAAGGCCCGAACCTGACAGGAGGCCTAGGGCAACTCAAGACAGGTCGGGCCTTGTTGGATTTCCAGTTGGCAGGGGACGGATCTGTACGGACTGATCGACCAGCCCCCAGCCAAAACTGTTTAGTTCAATGCATCTTTCAACGCTTTGGAAGCTTGGAATTTTGCAACGGTAGCCGCTTTGATTTCGACGGTTTCACCGGTCGAAGGATTGCGGCCTTGGCGTGCATCACGCTTCGAGACTTTAAACTTGCCGAGAGGAGCCAAGGTGACTTCGTCGCCAGCTTTCAAGCTTTTCACAATCGCTGCGGTCAGCGCGTCGATCGCGGTGTTGGCTTTGTCCTTGGTGATGTCAGCTGCTTCTGCGACGGCGTCGATCAAATCTTTTTTGCTCATTGTCGTTTCCTTAGTCATTGGCCGCCGCATCCAGGGCGGATAGCGGCAGCGTTGCGCACCCGTCCGTAACCAAAGGGATGCAATGGGCGCAAGCAATGGCGTTTCGGGCTAAAAGGTCAAGGCCACACCGAGGGGCGAAACCCCAGATTCTGCTGAGAATCATGGGGTTTAGCTGACAATTATCGGTGATCACGCCGCGCAAGCGCGGAATCCAGCTTCAATTTCTGCTCGAACACGTGGGTCATGCAGGTTCCGTCCGATCAAGACGAATCGGCTTTCTGGAACCGAATCAGCGGCCCAAGGCCCCTGATAATCGCCCTCCAACATCATATGGACCCCATGGATAATATAGCGTCGTGGGTCGTCACCCATCTGCAAGACCCCCTTGAGACGCAGGATGTCGAGGCCGCGTGTGCCGACGAGCTCGGACAACCAAGCATCGAAGAGCTCCTCTGACAGAGGTGCGGTCACGCGCATCGCAATCGAATCGATCCCTTCATAATGGCTATGTTCGTGATCATGGTGGTGATGATGATCGTGCCCATGACCATGGTCATGCTCATGCCCATGGTCATGGTCGTGATTAGATGGCAAGAAATGCGGGTCGAGGCTCATGGCCCGGTCGAGCGAGAAAGCACCGAGATCGAGGATCGCGTCTAAATCCACGTTTGACCGCGACGTCGTCACCACTTTTGCCCCACGATTGAGCCGCTGGATGATCGCTTGCGCGGCTGCAAGTTGTTCGGGCGTCGCCGCATCCATCTTGTTCAGCACAATGACATCGGCGAACGCAATTTGCTCAACCGCCTCTTGGCTATGTTCGATCTGGCCCGCGATATGGACAGCGTCGACGACGCTCACAACGGCATCCAAATAGGCGCGGTTCTTGATTTCATCATCAGCAAAGAAGGTTTGGGCCACGGGCGCGGGGTCCGCGAGCCCGGTTGTCTCAATAATGACCCCGTCAAAGGTCTGACCCCGACGAAACAAGGCACCAAGAATTCGGATGAGATCGCCCCGTACCGAACAACAAACACAGCCATTGTTCAATTCAAAGATTTCTTCGTCCACATCGACGATCAAGTCGTGATCAATCCCGATTTCGCCAAACTCATTGACGATGACGGCATAACGCTTCCCGTGTGGCGCTGTCAGAATATGGTTCAAAAGGGTCGTTTTCCCCGCCCCCAAATAGCCTGTCAGCACGGTTACAGGAACCTTGGCTGTCGAATCACTTTGCATTTTTCACTTCGCTTTGCATCTCGCGTTCAGGGGAATGTTCCAGTCATTTATAGCCAGAAACACGTATTTAGTCTCGGGTAACGCACCTAAAAAGACTCCTTTGGTGGACAGCAAGCTTTTGTTAACCTAATCAGCGCCGCAAGATCGCTTCCAAGCGGCGTTTCGGCGAGGGCACCATCTGTTTCTACACAAGTGTACAAGACTTGTGCCCTTCGAAAGCAAAACAATGCTGCACCGGTATGTAATTTCTATTTTAAGGCCTGCGATTTGCATTGAGACAAAGCATGCGTCTCAATTTGGGGCAAGAGATTTATAGATGAACAACCTTTCTGCACGTCTGAATGCCGATCTTGCACAGATCAGTGTGTATCGACCTGTACCTGCTAAAGCTTTGTCGGATTCTGCAAGCAGTGTTTCGAAGCGATTATTTGACGTCGTCTGCGCCTTTGTTGGCTTAGTATTCCTTGCGCCGCTTTTAGTTACGATTGCTGTTCTGATTAAGGCGACAAGCCGTGGCCCAATATTGTTTGCCCAGCTTCGCACCGGCCTTGGCGGGAAAACCTTCGTCATCTACAAGTTCCGCACGATGACGACGTTGGAAAATGGCGATCGCGTCGTGCAGGCCTGCCGTAACGACTGCCGGATCACACGGGTCGGCTCGTTCCTGCGTCGTTCCAGTTTGGATGAATTGCCGCAATTGTGGAATGTTTTGCTCGGCGACATGTCGATTGTTGGCCCCCGTCCGCACGCTGTGGCTCATGACCATTATTATGGCGCTCTCCTGCCAGATTATCGCGACCGATTTCGCGCGAAACCCGGCATTACTGGCCTTGCCCAATGCAATGGCGCGCGCGGCCCGACGGAGACTCTCGACAAAATGAGCCGCCGTATTCGCCTGGACTTGGCCTATATTGAGCGTTGGTCCTTGGCGATGGAAGTCCGCATTTTGGTCAAAACAGCCAAAGTTATCATCGCTGGCGACCACTGCGCCTTTTAAGGCAGTGGTATCACCATTTACCCCCGCAAAAGGTCTCGCCAGATCGCCCCGCTGCACTATGATAGAGAGATCGTCATAGGAGACTTGGCTTGATTTCGCGTCGCACCCTTCTTGCTGCCAGTTTGGCTTCACCCTTCGCCCTATCAGCCTGCGGCCCAGAAAAGCCTGAAGAAGCGGGTGGTCGTGTCCGCATTCGTTTCGCGACAGATTGGCGGGCGCAAGCCGAGCAGGGCGGCTTTTATCAAGCGGTGGCGAAAGGCTTTTATGCCGATAAGGGCTTGGATGTGACCTTGATCCAAGGCGGTCCCAGTGTGAACGTTCCACAATTACTCGCCGCCAATGCGATTGAAATGGGCTTGGGCTCCAACGCGCCCATCGTGCTCAGCATGATTCAAGCGGGTGCCAAGGCCAAAGCGGTGATGGCATCGTTCCAAAAGGACCCACAAGTCCTAATCACCCACCCCCGCGACGACATAAAGTCGCTGGCGGATATGAAGGGGAAGCCCATCATGTTGGCCGATGCGTCGATCAATGCGTTCTGGCCGTGGCTGAAAGCCAAATATGGCTTCACCGATGATCAAGTGCGAAAATATACGTTTAACTCCGCACCCTTCTTGGCTGATCCAACCTCGATCCAACAAGGCTATGTGACGAGCGAGCCCTATACTTTGAAGACCCAAGGCAAAATCGATCCGCAAGTCTATTTGCTCGCGGATTCGGGCTACCCCGGCTATGCTGCCATGACGTTGGTATCGGATGCCTTCATCGCCGCCCACCCGCAAGCTGTTAAAGGCTTTGTTGAAGCTACCATTGCGGGCTGGAAAGATTATTTGCGCGGCGATCCTGGTCCCGGAGATGCGTTGATCACCAAGGACAATCCCGACATGACAGCCGATTTGTTGGCTCAAGCGCGCGAGAAACTTCTGTCCTATGGCATTGTTGAGACCCCAACTGGCGAGATTGGCACCATGAGCCTCGACCGCTGGAAGAGCTTTTTCGACATCATGACGGGCGCAGGTGTTTATCCAGCAGACCTCAATTGGGCGTCTGGCGTCGACCTTAGCTTTTTGCCTCAGAAATCTTGATGCCAAGTGAGTCCCCCATTCGTTTGGGCGCGCAGCAAGCCTGTGTGCGCTTTGGTAGTTTGGACGCGCTGGGTCCGATTGATCTGAGTGTGCGGGCTGGCGAATGCGTGGTGCTGTTAGGGCCCTCTGGCTGCGGTAAAAGCACACTCTTGGCTGCCCTCGCAGGCTTGCAAACCGTGGCAAGCGGCAAGGTGCAAGCCGATGGTACGGGCGGGTCAGATATTCCAGGCGTTGTGTTTCAAGAGCCAAATCTGATGAATTGGGCGACGGCGGAAGAAAATGTTGCCTTG
>CALRLV020000268.1:0-4431 GCA_943368895.1 Ferrovibrio terrae | reverse complement strand
CGCGATCCTTTCAATTCGTGACGGAACAGACCCGACCGCCCAAAGCCCCTCACACCTTCAACAAGCCCTCATGAAATTCATTGGCGAGAATGGCATAGAGGACGTGGTCTTTCCATTCGCCATTGATCTTCAAATATTGTCGGGCCAAGCCCTCTTCCTGAAAGCCAATGCTTTCCAACAGTCCGCGTGAGCGGAAATTGGTGGGGACGCAGGCCGCTTGCACCCGGTGTAGACCGAGCGGTCCAAAGGCATAGGCGACAACCGCGCGTACCGCCGCACGGGTAAAGCCTTGGCGGGCAAAGGGTTGGCCGACCCAATAGCCAATCGTGCAATCTTGCGCGACGCCACGGCGGATGTTGGAAATATTCACCCCGCCGACCAAAGCATCATCGCTAGACCGGAACACCAAGAAGGGCGAGGCCAGACCCAATTTGATGTCATGCCGCCAGCCTTGCAAGCGCCAGAGATAGCAGGCGCGCGACAATTCATCGAAGCGCCATTCAGGTTCCCACGGCACAAGCCAAGTCTCGCTCGCCGCCCGCAAATCTGCCCAAGCCTGATAATCGCCCTTTTGCGCTTCACGCAAATAGACGCCCTCACCCTCGAGGCGCAGCTTACTTTCAGTTGGGTTGACCAGATTGAGAAACACCCAGTTTCGGTCCTTTTGAGCGATTTAGGCGAAGTTTGCCGTGAAAAGGGGTGCGGCGGCAAGCCCTGCTGCTGGTCCAATCGCTGCTGCGGCGGCAAAACCTTGTTCGGCAGCGGCAATTGCGTCACGCGCAGCCTGTTGGACGGCACTTGCTTCCACCCGCCGGACGCGAGCGGAAACGTCTGCCAAGGGCAAAGGACGGCCATAGAGCAAGGTTTGGCTGACGGCGGCTTCACAGCGCGCGGCGGGGCTTTCTGCGGCCATCATCATGCTGGCTTCGAGAATGCGAACCGCGCGCTTAAGTTCGAGGGGCGTTGGACCATGTTCGGCCATTTGTACCAAATGGTCGGCAGTGCGGCGCGCAACGTCGGCAGCGTCAGATGGGCCGCACCCGACAGAGACGCAAATGCGGCCTGCATCCTCATAAAGGTCACAGAAGGCTTCAACTGAATAGACGAGGCCACGTGTCTCGCGCAGGTCTTGGAACAGACGCGACGCCATGCCGCCGCCTAAAATCTCGCACATCACGCGCGCGGCAATTGCCTCATCACTGCCAAGACGGGGGCCAGGCAAAGAAAAGGTCAGATGGACTTGTTCGGCGTCGCGAACTTCACTCAAGGCCCGACCACCGACTTTAGCAGGCATAGAAGCGGCGGGTTCAAATGGGGCTAAATCGCCAAAAGCACGCTCAACTTGGTCTAAGATCTCGGCCTCGTCCAAGGCACCCGATACGGCAACCAGCATGCTGGATGGGGCATAGGTGCGGCTGCGGAAGGCATTGATGGCGTCTTGATCAATGGCAGCGAGGCTTGCCTCATCGCCTAAAATCGGGCGGCCTAAGGCGTGATCCGGGAAGGCTGCAAATTGGTGCAGAACGCCACAACGGTCCTCTGGATCGTCAAAAGCTTCGCCGATCTCCTGCAGCACGACGCCTTTTTCAAGCGCCAAATCTTCTGGCCGCAAATGGGGCTTTAAGACGAGGTCTGCCGTCAAACCCAGCGCAAAGGAGGCATCCTCGGCGAGGCAGCGCGCGAAAAAGCCCGTCCGCTCATAGCCGGTTGCGGCATTGAGATAGATGCCGCGTCCTTCAGCCTCTTCGGCCAAGGTGCGCGCATCGCGCCCGCCTGCGCCCTTGAAGACCAAATGCTCGAGCAAATGGGCGATGCCGTTTTCCTGCATCGTCTCGGCCCGTGTGCCCGCCTTCACCCAAACACCCACACAGGTGCTGGCAAGGCCCGGGATCGGGTCCATCAGCACACGCACACCATTGGAGAGGGTCTTTAAGGTCGCAGCGCTCATGCCGGGGTGCCGATATGGGCGCGAATATAGGCTTTCACCGCAGCAGCATCGGCTGGCATGTCGACCATCACTTCTTTGCGGTCAAACAAGTCTGCGCAATGGCGGGGGAGGCCTGGGGCCTGGCCCAAGATAGATTCAACCGTTTCTGGGAATTTGGCAGGGTGCGCGGTGGCCAGTAAAACGCGTGCGCCTGTGATCTCATCCTCACCAAAGCGCGCCCGCCAACCAACAGCGGTATGCGGGCACAAGACTTCGCCTGTCTGTTCAAAGCAATCGGCCAAAGCCCAACGGGTTTCTTGGTCGTCCACGCCAAACGCGTCAAAATGCTGTTTCAACAGGGCAAGGGCGGGTGCTGGAATGTCAAATGAGCCGCTTTGGGCAAAGCCGTCATAGAGCTTTTTCAGGACGGCCGCATCACGACCCAGCGCTTCAAAGACGATGCGCTCAAAATTGCTGGCCACACTAATGTCCATGGCAGGGCTTAAGGTCGCAAGGCTGGCCGTGGATTTGGCATAAGTGCCGGTCTCGAAAGCTTGGGCGATACCATCATTCGCATTGGTGGCAATCATAATCCGGCCAATGGGCGCGCCAATCATCTTGGCGACATAGCCTGCAAGGGCGTCGCCAAAATTTCCTGATGGCACGGTGAAGTTCACAGGCCCGGCTACGCTCAACGCTGCAGAAGCCACCACATAATAGACCGATTGGGCCATGATGCGCGCCCAATTGATCGAATTGACCGGCAATAATGCCACTTCCTCGGCAAACGCCTTGTCGGCAAACATGGATTTGACGAGTGCTTGGGCCGTATCGAAATCGCCATCAATATTCAGGGCATGGACGTTGTCACCACCTGAAGCGGTCATAAAGCGGCGCTGCACCTCTGAGACCCGGCCCTTTGGCATCAGGACAAACAGATCCACCCGGTCGGTCTCTTTCAAGGCTTCAACCGCTGCCCCGCCTGTGTCGCCCGACGTCGCGCAGACAATCGCCAAGCGCGCATCTCGGCGCTCCAACGCAAGGCTATAAAGCCCAGCCAAAAGCTGCATCGCAATGTCCTTAAAGGCAAGCGATGGCCCGTGGAACAATTCCAAAATATAGTCGCCTGGCCCCACTTGCTGCACGGGGGTCACGCCGGGATTAGCCCATTGGCCACCATAGGCTTCTTCAGTCAGGCCAATGGCTTCTTTCATGGTGAGGTCTTGGCCCGCAAAGAGCGACAAAATCGCCGCGGCGGTATCGGCATAGGGGGCGGTTGCGGCGGCGCGAATTTGCGCTTCGCTTAAGCGCGGCCAGCTCTCCGGCACATAGAGCCCGCCGTCGGGCGCAAGCCCAGTGAGCAGCGCGTCAAAGAAAGAAACCGAAGGAGACCCGCCACGGGTCGAAATATAGCGCATGATCTTGCTTTATCGTGTTGAGGTTTATGAGGGGGAGCGCCCAAAACGCAGACGGCCGGTACGGATATGCAGGCCCGTATAGACCCCGATGAGCGCGAAGCCAAACCCCCACCATGTTAAGGCATAGCCCAAGTGTCGATCTGGCGGGATTTGATTGGCCCCTTTGCTATCTGCCCACGGGTTGATTTGCGTCTGACCGGTCGCCAAAGGATCGACCAGATTGAGGGCTACATAATAGGCAGGCGAGCCGCCAGTCAGCTTGAGTGAGGCGCCCATTGCGGGCAAGTCCGGCCAGTACCAATCTTGCCGGAGTGGATCATTGTCAGGCGTAAAGCTGTTGGCCTTAGCGCCCTTACGCAGCACGCCCCGATAGCTGATCTGCCCGGTCAGCACCGGCACCTTATCGACATCGGTTTCAGCAACAAAACCGCGATCAACAAAGATCCAACCATCTTCCAAGACAATTGGGGTAAAGATGCGATAGCCGCTGATACCATCGCGCAGCGCGCGGACCTTGACGCTGCGTGGGTCGATCAGACCGGTTAGCTCGACCGGGCGATACTCGGGTTGAGGAGATTGCAGACCTGCTGCGACCGAGACAGGTGCTGTAGCAGCAGCCACGGTGGGTGCGCGCGACTTCTCGACAAACTTTGTCCATTGCCAGTCACCCAGCATGTAGAGAATGCCCAAGCACAAGATCGACAGGATGGTCAGAACTGGCATGGGGCGAAAGCTGGCTTTAGACTCTGTGGCGGCCGTGCCTTTAGGACCTTCGGCAGCGGGCTTTACGGGCATTGGCTCTGGAACATCTGGTGGGGCGGGTGGTGTCATGGCGGGCTGGACCTCGACAGAGGAAGGCACCGCCGCGGGTTTGCCGCCCGCTTTACCGCGGACTTTAAGGCCAGAAGGCACCCAGCCTTCAGGGGTTTCGACCAAAGGAGGCTTAGTCATGATTGGGCTTTCGGGCCTGCTGGCCTTCGCCCGCCTTATAGCGCCATTGCATAGCGAACATCATCGACTTGAACGGTCGCAACAGGCCAATGCATACGGCTGCGGTGAAAGGCAAAGCAATTAGGATCAAGAGCC
>CALRLV020000267.1:0-4454 GCA_943368895.1 Ferrovibrio terrae | reverse complement strand
ACAGGAGTTACCCATGGCCTATGAAACCATCCTTCTGAACGTTGTCGACGGGGTTGCAACCATCACCCTGAACCGTCCTGAAGCCCTCAATGCCTTTAATCAGCAATTGATGAATGAGTTGACCGCCTGCCTCGATGCAGTTGAGGCCCGCGATGATGTGGGCGCGATCGTCATTACCGGCTCCGCTAAGGCTTTTGCTGCGGGTGCGGACATTAAAGAGATGGCGACCAAAACGTTTGCGGACGTCTACGGCCAAGACTTCATCACCGCCAATTGGGAACGCGTTACACGTTGCCGGAAACCAACTATCGCCGCTGTCGCAGGCTTTGCTTTGGGCGGTGGGTGCGAACTTGCCATGATGTGCGACATGATCCTTGCCGCCGATACGGCCAAATTTGGCCAGCCCGAAATCAAGCTTGGAGTTATTCCAGGTGCTGGGGGCACGCAACGTTTCGCTCGTGCTGCCGGGAAAGCCAAAGCGATGGATATGATCCTGACCGGACGCATGATGGATGCCGTGGAGGCCGAGCGCTGTGGCATTGTTGCGCGCATTGTGCCGGCAGACACCCTGTTGGATGAGGCCCAAAAAGTGGCCAAAACCATCGCGGGCTTTGGCAAACTAGCCGTCATGGCAGCCAAAGAAGCTGTGGACCGCGCCTTTGAAACCCCGCTGAGCGAAGGGGTTCGTTTCGAACGCCGGATCTTCCACGGATTGTTTGGTACACAAGACCAAAAGGAGGGTATGGCCGCCTTTAGCGAAAAGCGCCCTGCGCATTTTTCAGGTCGCTGAGGAAACACACGCAATATTGCTTGACCTTTGGCCCCTGTTTCGGCATACACCGCCCCCTCTCGGGTAGCCACGTGGCTGCCTCTTTCACACGTTAAATCGGATTAAACGATGGCCAATACGCCTTCGGCCAAAAAAATGGCCCGCAAGATCGTGCGCCGCACGCTGGTAAACACCGCCCGTCGCTCGCGCATGCGCACCTTTATCCGCAAAGTCGAAGAAGCCATTGCTTCTGGTGACGGCGCAGCAGCTACCGCAGCCCTTCGTGTTGCGGAACCAGAAATCATGCGCGCTGTATCGAAGGGCGTTGTCCACCAGAACACCGCTTCTCGCAAAGTTTCGCGTTTGGCTCAGCGCGTGAAGGCCGTCGCCCGTCCTGCATGATATGCTGGCGGTGCGGATTGCGAATTTCAGCCATTCTGGGATCGCATGGACATCCTTTTTTAGGGTGCCTATTTTATTCGCGCTCGGTTAGTCATCCACATCGTGTGCCACTTCTTTGGGCAGTCAAAAACGGTGCGGTACACGGAACAATCTGGATCACATAATGATCAGCCGCATATGCTCGTATGCGGCTGTTTGTGTTTATAGGGTTTATTTAGTTTTACTCAGTTTGATGCTTTTAAAGTATATGTTTTAATTGACTTTTTTCTGAATTTGTCGGATCCAAAATTTTATCCACAGGGTTGTATACCATCACGGTTTTGTTAGTTTTTGCATAAGCCCCGCTGATTATTGGGAATCTTCACCTGTCAAGCGAATCAGGTGCCTCAGCAGCAGAAAAAACAGATGTCAAACGCATGAAAATGCTGTTGCGTACCGGCGCTGTGTAGGCTTTAGTTTAACCACGACGTCGGTCCTCTTGCTTCCAGCAGGGATGGCGTTTTGCCCAGTCTTGGACCTTTTCTCGAGAATAACGCCGAAAGGTGAACGGGGAAGTGCGTCTGGGTCGGGGGGGGGTATACGGGTTGTCCTTTGGGACGTGTCAACTGCGGGGTGGTTCGAGAAATGGTCTATGGGGTGCATACTAGCGTTTCGGCGACACCGGGTTTAGCCAACCTGTCATCAGATCTAGAGCTGTCGACGGCTCGGGGTTTGTGGGCAACGGCTTTACCTCGATTACGCGGAGAGCTGGGCCCTGATGCATTCCGGGCCTGGATTGAGCCTTTGCGTTTAATCGCGATTGACACTGCTTCGGTCACATTTGGCGCGCCGAATGGCTATGCTGTCGCCCGACTGACCACAGACTATTTGCACCGCCTGCAAGCGCGCTGGTCCTCGCTCGATCCAGCTGGTCGCCGTGTCCGTTTGGTCGTGGCTGACGCGGAAGCGCTGGCGCAAGACGATATGGTTACAGTGGAAGACATTGAACTCGCCCAAGAGCTGGCGAGCGTGGAAGCTGCACAGGAGCCAGTGGAATTATCTGGTTCGGCCAAGACTTTCTCCAATTACGAAGTGGGCGAAGCCAATCGCGTCGCCGTAGCCATCGCCCGCGGCCTCGCTGAAGGACCTGGGACTGGCGATCTGGTCTTTTTCCATGGCCTACATGGCGTTGGAAAGACCCACCTTCTTGAAGCCATTACCGCTCGTTTACGCGAGACGGCTCCGAAGAAGCGCGTTTTGCTTCTGACTGCACAACGCTTCTTGAATGAGTTTCAGTCGGCCTTGCGTGAACGCGAGACGGGCCCATTCAAGGCGGCTTTACGCGGGGCGGACGTCTTGTTGATTGATGACTTGCAACTCATTTGCGGCAAGTCCGCCACCCAAGACGAGTTCTTCCAGACTTTGGATGATCTGATCTCGCGGGGCCGCACCGTTGTCTGTACAGCTGATGTCGCGATTGACGGCCTTCAAGGTCTCAACAGTCGGATGCGCTGTGTTCTGCAGGGCGGTTTCACCGCTAAAATCAATGAACCCGATTTTGAATTGCGTCGGGCTATTGCCAAGCGCAAAACAAGCGAGCTCAATGCACGTCGGGGTGGGTTTGTATTGCCCGACGAAGCGATTGATCTGATTGCAGCCCGCATTACGGGGACTGGGCGTGCGGTTGAGGGGGCCATCAAGCAAGTGTTTGCGGCTTCAGCTTTGATTGGCCGGGAGGCAAGTATGGAAGTTGTTGTTGAAGCGTTATCGGGCAATTGGAGCCCACCAGAGAAGTCAGTGCCTGTTGAGACGATTAAGCGTCGGGTGGCTGCCTTTTATGATATGTCTTTAGACGATTTGGTATCCCAGCGTCGCCACCGTGCCGTGGCTCGGCCGCGCCAAGTGGCCATGTATTTCTGCAAGCGCCTCACCCGTCGCTCTTTCCCAGACATCGGCCAGAGATTTGGCGGGCGCGATCACACGACTGTTATGCATGCTGTGAAGCGGATTGAGGAATTGGCGGCTCAAGATGTGACCTTTGCAGCCGAATTGCAGGAAATTGGCCGTAAGATCACCGAATAGCGCCTAAAGTCATTGCGCAAGACGGTAAACATCGGGCAAAATGAATCTTCAACTTGGCCAGAATCAAAACGGTTCTGCCTATCCGTTGCGTTTGTAGCCCGCGGATGGAATGTCGAGTGCCATTGACTGAAGATTTTCTCGGGGAGCGGGTTCGGGTATGCGTCTAACGATCGAACGTGGAGCGCTTTTGAAAGCTCTGGGCCATGTGCAAAGTGTCGTTGAGCGGCGCAACACAATCCCCATTTTGTCGAACGTCTTGATCGAAGCACGCGATGGCAGTGTGACCTTTGCGGCGACTGATCTTGATATCGAAATCGTCGATGGCGCCGAAGCCGATGTTGAGCGTCAAGGCGCGATCACGGTGCCAGCCCATCTGCTCTATGAGATCGTCCGGAAATTGCCGGATGGCTCGCAAGTGCGCTTAGATCTGTCGCCAGACGACCCCCGCGTAACCATCACCGCAGGCCGTGGCCGCTATAATTTGCCCGTCCTCGCCGCTGGTGATTTCCCGGCGATGTCGAGCGGCAGCTTTGACTCCCGCTTTACGCTTGAGCGCGCGGCCCTCGCCCGCTTGATCGACCGCACGCGCTTTGCCATTTCGACCGAAGAGACCCGCTATTATCTCAATGGCGTGTACCTACATTCAGCAACTGGTGATTCAGGCCCTGCTCTGCGCGCCGTTGCCACCGATGGCCACCGCTTGGCACTTGCCGACTATCCTCAGCCTGAAGGCGCGACCGCCGTTCGTGGCGTCATTATTCCACGCAAGACGGTGCAAGAGCTGCGCCGCTTGTTGGATGACGCGGCAGATGATGTTGAGATTGCTGTTTCTGACGCCAAGATCCAATTCTCCTTTGGCCGCACCACACTCACATCCAAGCTAATTGATGGCACTTTCCCAGATTATACCCGCGTTATTCCGAAGGGGAATTCACGGATCATGACTGTGCGCAATGACGAATTTTCGCGCGCAGTTGACCGGGTTGCGACCATGGCGGCAGAGCGTTCGCGGTCGATCAAACTGACCATCAGCGATGCCAAAGTCATCCTGGCCGTGAACAGCCCTGAAACCGGTGCTGCGACCGAAGAGGTGGAGGCCGACTATAGCTCCGACACGATGGAGATTGGCTTCAACGCCAAATATCTCTTGGATATCGCGGGCCAGATTGGCACGGGCGAAGCGCGGTTTGAGTTTGCTGATGCCGCCTCGCCTACGTTGGTA
>CALRLV020000266.1:0-4455 GCA_943368895.1 Ferrovibrio terrae | reverse complement strand
GCCCTCGAACTGAGTTGCTCGATGATCCCCGCAAGATGCGCCGCTCCATCCTCAGTCTAGCTGTGCATGCGTCAGGCCGACGTTTCGCCTATGTGGGCGAAGATGGTAGCTTTGGCCATCAATGGCTTCAGTAAATCGGGCAAGCCCCTTAAACTGGGCTTGGGCACATCTTGATGTGTGCCCAATAGCCCACTTAGAAAGACTCTTAATAGAAGAGTTAAAGAGTTAAGCGCCTGAGAAGTGCCTTTTTAGGTCTAATCTTCAAAGGGTTGCAGCGACCCCCTGCGGGTGTTCCCCCGTGGATTAGCGTCCGATACCCCGAAGTCCTTGTGGGTGTTCCACCGCCAGAACGGCGCCCGTTCCCCCGACAGAAAGTGGGCGTTCCCCCGTGGGGTTGGGGCGGCTTATTGCTAATTTGCTAGGGGCAGAGTGGGCACATTTCCCTACTAATCGAACTGACACGCTTGCCATCAACACAGCTGATTGCAATGACACCCCTCCGCCAACTTGGGTCACTATCGTAATATGTAACTCCCGCTGCGGGCAGGCCTCGTCTTTGATAAAACGTTCCATCGGCCTTTTCGAAACGAGTTGGCCCTCGCGCACCCAAAGCGCTTAAACGGTTACCCGCCAATTCGATCTGATCACCAATATTGATCCCCGCGACTTTGGCTATGCTGATATTGCCGATGAATACTGACGCTATGTTCGATCTAATCAAATGGAAGGGAGTATGAGATAGTTATGGTTTCCATCCTTCCTTTCTTATCAAAGTCTAAGACGAAGACGCGGTCCTCGCCAGATTTCAGGGAAGGACCAATTTCAGCGCCGGTTCCGCAATTGCCAGTCGCAGGAGTTGGCTGCGCCTTATAGATTTTTGTCCGGACAGATGCAGCAAGTTGGCGCTCCGCCTGCTGACAAGTCTGATTGAGGGATAAACCAAATGGGAGCCGCACATTTGCATTTAGAAACGGCCGTGAAAGGCTAACTGAGGAAATTATTCGTCCATCGGTTATGTAGATATAGCCATCTTTGTCTTGGTATTTGCAGGTTCTTATGAAGCCCCATTCTTTGCTTGCACCACAAGCGGCTTCGCTCGGAATGGCGGGTGCGCCTTCAAGCGGCCTTCTGTCTCTCGGCATCTTAGATACGGGGTCGTCAATCTCCACGGGGCCAAAAAAAGGTGGCGGGACAATCTTTGGCTTGGACATCAAGTGTTGTGGGAGCAGGAGTGTAACCGCACAAATAGAATAGGAGGCTAGGCGCATTTCTGATGCTCCTGTAAAGATGAAAGAAGCGAATTTATTAAAGCTCATGCAATTTTGTTTGGCCGTCCAATGTCTCCCAAACGCTATCGTGGTCCCATGAGAAACTCAACAAGAATCCAGACGCCGGTTTGGGGGACGAGCAAATTCTAGATTTCCAGACCAAATTTGGTTTGATTTCTATCGTGAATTCAGTTTCGTTACATTCGATGGCGGTGACTTTCTTGCCGATTAGGCTCTTCTCCAAGATGTCCCGGACCAACTCGGCTTCGGCGAAACTCCCGTCCCAGCTATCCGCACTGACTAATTTCTGATCTCTAGAATAGAGCACCCAATGATCCGCGCCAAATTCAATTTCCGCGGAATAGGACGTCAAGGACGATTGCGTACTTCGCGTCACGTCACGTCGCTCGCCGAAAGCGATATAGGCAACCGACCCATATCTGATGCCAGCTTGCGCAATAATGGACTCATACTTTGTGATTTGAGAGCGGATTTCTTGGACGAGGGCGCTTGGTGAATTTTCAAGCATGGGGCAGATTAGACCTTAGACACGTCATTTGATCGTATCTTTTGACAGATTGAACTGACATACATTTCGTCAGCGACCCTTCTCAAAAGCCATCTCTCTCAGCACGACCCCGCCAGTTTCTGTAACAGATAGGATCGCGCGGATCGGACATCTGCTTTCTTGACGACTACTGATCATGATTTGGTGGCCATCCTTCACAAAGTCGAATGCGTCTGATTGATCAGAGAGGATGAGGAGGCCGACAGGCTGACTTTCTATGTCGCGGGTTTGAATGACCGAAAAGCCGATCGTGGTCTTGTTTGCTTTTTCATGCCGCTTTTCGGAATCAACGGGCCAAAAGGCCATGGCGTAATTGCCCTTGGCAACATTTAGCTCTGGCCCAAGCTTGGAAAGGTCACCAGCAGACAGGTTTTTCACTGGGATCACTTCAAGCGCGTTTTGGCAATTGGCGTTATGCGTGGGGGCTATTGTTATGTGTGCCCAAGCGTTTGAGCTCCAGATATTAATGGAGAGCGCGCAGCAGGCTAAAGTCTTCAAGAGTGATTTTGACATGGTGGTTACCTAGGCCTCTTATACTTAGCAAACGATACCTGTTTCCGCCGGCTCCGTTCCTCAAGTTGAACTCGAGATAGCCCCCAAAGTGGGTGATACCCCGTCAATTCAGAGAAGCAAATCGCCCTGCTTTTTGGCGATGGTGTCGGCGTATAATTGGTCAAATTCAATGATGGCGTCGGAAATAGCGGTGCGTTCACCTGCGTCGCGACGGATGAAGTGGGCGGCGGGGGAGCCGTCGGCGGCTTTGACAATCGTCATGCTATATTCGGGCAATTCATCGCGCAGCGCGATCTTGCGCATCATGCGGGCAAATTCCTTGGGTTCGGAGTCTGAGCCCGTTTTGTCTTTTAGGACCGAGAAGCGGCAGAGCCAGCCCTTCTTTTGATCGCCCGCATGCTTGCGTGCAATCCTATAAAGCGCGCGCTCCAGCCCACCGGTCAGGCTGAAATAGTCGGGGTGCATGGTCAGCAATTGCTTTTCCTGCGTCACCCCTTCGTAGATCCAATTAGACAAAGTGATGCGCAGCGCGCGCGGCTGTTCGGTGATGGGGTCAACTTCAATGTCCCACTCATCAATCCAAGAGAAGCGGCGGTCCCTGCCCCGCTTGGCGCGCAAAGACGTAAAGATGGTGGTCGAGGCCAAACGGTCGAGCGCGGCGCGAAGCTCTTGATAGCCCTTACCGCCCGTATCGCGCTTAATCGCCCGCAACAGGTCATAGGCGGTGGTGCGCAGGGTTCGGGGCAGATCATTGACGCCCTGCTGCTTTAGCCGGTTCAAAGCGCTGGCTGCCCAGATTAAAATATCAGCGTCCCATATCGTGGCCATGCCATAGGCAGGCACGGCTTCGACCTTGACCCAAACTTCGCCATCGGGGCTGCGGTAATCGATGGGCTTGAGGCGCTTGCGCTTTTGCAGTGAGAAGAAGGGCCGCTCCATCGTCTCCCGCTGATCCTTCAACGGGATGTCGTGCACCATCGGGATGAAGAAATCGAACTGAGGATCATCTTTGCGTCGCGCGGACATAGCTGTCTCTCTTTTTCGAACATCGCCCCTTATCTCGCATGCGAGAGGGCAAAAGCGTGTCCCCGGTGACGCACCGCCATGGTGCATGGAATGACGTGTCCCGATTCGAGGCCCCAACCAAGTTAAGAGGCCAATCTCAGCGGTCTTTGGCTGATCCTATCTGATTCTGCGCATGCGGAGTAAAAATCAGGTTTGATGTAGCACTACAAGTGGAGCCGTAGACCGGTCGGCGTGTGGACACGTCTTCAGGTCGCCACGTGGCCGTGACTTGAGCTCGTGCCCTGTCGCGCGGTGGGACTGAGGTTTAGCGCTCACCCATAGGGTGCTTGCCATAGTGGCGTAGGACGAAATCGAGGCCCTCACCCACCAGATGCTGCACAGTGACGTCCCGCTCTGCCGCCAAGATGCGCAGTGAGCGCGAGAGTTCTGGGCTGAAATAGCCTGCCACCATTACGCGTCCATCGCGGGCTTTGGCTTTTTGAGGCGCAGGCATCGCAAAATTGGGCGGCGCAAAGACTGGCGCCGGGGCCATGGGTTCTGCAGTGACAACGGGGGCTGGGGCAGTTGCAAACTGCGGCTCGGCCACTTGCTGGCTGTCCTGATTGGCAGGCGCGGTCATTTGGTATGGGTTAGTATTGGGTTGTGCGGCTACGGCGGCGAGGCGCGCTGCGAGGCTTGGTGCTTTGGCCATCTATTTCCCCTTCCCTCTTGGTTGAATTTGCTGGTTAGGCCGCTTGGGCGACGGCTTGGGTTTTGGTGAGGCGGCCCATCATCCATTCAAAGACCGCATCCACTTCGCTGGCGGCTTTACAGCCTGGTTCATATTCGCTGGCGGTATGGCCATCGACCACGGCGTGGCGGAAGGCCGCCCGCTCGGTCAGGCAGACAGGCGCCAGTGGCATACCAATGCCGCGTACAACGGCCGCAGCATCTTCGACTAAGCTTGCCGCGCGAGGTGGGACGGCATTGAAAATCGTATAGGCAGGCTTTTGCGCGATACGCATCAACTCACCGGTTGTCTTGATGGCATGAAGGTCAAAGGCGCTGACACGGGTTGGCACCAAAACAAGGTCTGCGGCA
>CALRLV020000265.1:0-4490 GCA_943368895.1 Ferrovibrio terrae | reverse complement strand
CCCCAGACGAGCGGACGCTGCTGAATGCTCTGGCAGCTGCGCAGGCAGGCGATGAGGACGCACTCGTGGCGGCGCTTCGCTGGTTGGCAGGTTTTGAGCCTGGCCCCGATATGACCGAGACCACCAAGATTGCTGCACTTGCCTTTGCCGATGCGGGCTGGAAGTGGGGGGCAACCCAGACGCCTAGAGCGCCTGAGCCGCCCTTTGGCATGAGCCCGGTTCGGGCCGTTAGCTGACCCGAACCAAATTTTTTCAAATGCTTAGTTGACGATAACGCCTTTGGGCGGGCTATCATTTTGCCCGGTAAAGCCATTGAAGCTCAACTCGTCACCACCGGGCTGCGCGGTCACGACAACGGTTTCGCCGTCCTTGATCGCGCCGGAAAGAATCAACCTTGCCAGCGGGTCTTGTACATCTTTTTGGATCACCCGCTTTAAGGGACGGGCACCATAGGCGGGCTCATAGCCTTTGTCGGCCAACCAGGTTTTGGCGGCGTCATCTAAAGAGATTTTGATATCGCGTGAGGCCAAAAGCGCTTCTAAGCGACGCAATTGGATCGGCACAATCCGATCCATCTCAGCCCGGCCCAAGCGCCGGAACAAGATGATTTCGTCAATCCGATTGATGAACTCAGGGCGGAAATTGCCGCGTACGGCCTCCATGACCATGGGCCGCACCAACTCCACATCTTCGCCATCATTCTGCTCAGCCAGATATTGGCTGCCTAGATTGGACGTCATGACCAGGATGACGTTCTTAAAGTCCACCGTCCGGCCTTGGCCATCGGTCAAGCGGCCATCATCGAGCACTTGTAAAAGGACATTGAACACATCTGGGTGGGCCTTCTCGACTTCATCGAACAGCACAACTTGATAGGGTCTGCGCCGCACCGCTTCCGTCAAAGCCCCACCTTCATCATAGCCGACATAGCCTGGTGGGGCACCGATCAGACGGCTGACCGAGTGCTTTTCCATATATTCCGACATATCGATGCGGGTAACCGCACTATCGTCATCAAACAGGAATTCCGCCAAAGCTTTAGTGAGCTCGGTTTTGCCAACGCCCGTTGGGCCGAGGAAGAGGAAAGAGCCGATTGGCTTATTGGGGTCTTGCAGCCCAGCGCGTGACCGGCGTACCGCGTCCGAAACGGCTTCTAGCGCTTCTTCTTGACCGACCACCCGTGCACGCAAAGTGTCTTCCATGGCGAGCAATTTCTCGCGCTCACCTTCCAACATCCGCTCAACCGGCACCCCGGTCCAGCGGGCTACTACGGCGGCGATTTGTTCAGCATCGACCACTTCATGTACCATGCTTTCACCGCTGGTCTCAGCCTCTTTCAAGGCCTTCTCCAGATTGGGGATGGTGCCATATTGCAACTCGCCAGCTTTCGCATAATCGCCGCGACGCGTGGCTTCGGCCAGCTCAAGATTGAGCTTTTCCAATTCTTCCTTGAGCTTGGTAGAATCTGCCAATTTGGCTTTTTCTAAGCGCCAAGTTTCACTCATATCGTCGGACTTGGCTTGTAGGGTGTCAATCTCGTCCTCAAGTCGCTCCAGCCGTTCAATCGAGGCAGGATCTTTTTCCTTGCCCAGCGCAGAGGCTTCAATCCGCAATTGCATCAGCCTGCGGTCGATTTCATCCAATTCTTCCGGCTTACTATCGACTTGCATGCGCAAACGAGCCGAGGCTTCATCCATCAAATCGATGGCTTTATCTGGCAAGAAGCGGTCCGCGATATAGCGCTTCGATAAGGTGGCGGCGGCCACAATCGCGGCGTCAGAAATGCGTACCCCGTGGTGGACTTCGTATTTTTCCTTCAAACCCCGCAAAATTGAGATGGTATCTTCAACGCTGGGCTCATCGACAAATACAGGCTGGAACCGCCGGGCGAGGGCGGGGTCTTTTTCCACATGCTTACGATATTCATCCAGCGTTGTGGCCCCGATGCAGCGCAATTGGCCGCGCGACAGGGCGGGCTTGAGGAGGTTGGATGCATCCATCGAACCCTCGGATTTGCCGGCACCTACCAAAGTGTGCATTTCATCGATGAACAAGACGATGCCACCATTGGCCGCTTCCACTTCGCTCAAAACGGCTTTCAGGCGTTCCTCAAATTCACCGCGAAATTTAGCGCCAGCGATCAAGGCACCCATATCCAAGCTCATGAGTTTCTTGTTCTTTAAGCTCTCGGGTACGTCGCCATTGACCATGCGCAGGGCAAGGCCTTCAGCGATGGCCGTCTTACCGACACCTGGTTCCCCAATCACCACGGGATTATTTTTGGTGCGCCGCGACAAGACTTGCACACAGCGGCGGATTTCATCATCGCGACCAATGACAGGGTCGAGCTTACCGTCGCGTGCCGCTTGGGTGAGGTCCCGCGCATATTTCTTAAGCGCTTCATAATTGTCGTCCGCATTGGCCGTATCGGCCGTGCGGCCGCTGCGCATCATGCCGATGGCGGAATTGAGCGAGGTAGGCGTAACGCCTGCTGCCTTTAGCGCTTCGGCAGCCTTGGTTGTGCGCGCGGTTGAAATGGCCAGCAAGAGCCACTCTGCGGCCACAAAACTATCGCCCGCTTTGCCAGCAGCATCTTCTGCCCCTTGCAGAATGCGCGCGGTCTCAGGGGGCATATAGATCTTATCCTCGCCCCCTTCGACGACAGGAAGGCCAGCCACCGCTACATCAGTAGCCAGTTTAGCCTCATCCGGACGTCCACCAGCCGAACGGATCAGGCCGGCGGCCAATTGTTTGTCGTCGTCTAACAGTGCCTTTAGCAAATGCTCTGGCGTGAAATATTGATGTTTGCGTTTGATCGCTTCCATTTGTCCGGCTTGGACAATTGCACGAGCACGTTCGGTGAATTTATCTAAGTTCATGGTGGCAGAGCCTAATGTTATGTGCAGGATTGACCTTGTAACAAGGATCGTTGCCCCTTCAGTTAGGTGTGGCCTTTGAGCAACACAAGGGGGCTGGGCTAACTCATTTTGAAGCGCGCTTTTTTCCCTTTTTGATGGGAGTCTGAACGCTTCTTAGATAAGCAATCAGGCTATCGATTTGATCTGGCTCAAACTGAAACTCGGGCATGGGTCCATGGCCTACCAGAATGCCCTCGCTGAAAGCTTCTGCCAAATTATCAAGCGGATAGCGTTGTGCCAAGGTTGCAAAGCGCGGCGCTTGAGGATTCGGGCTTTGGCCACGTTTGCCAATGGCATGGCAAGTCGCACAATGGGCTTGGGCGAGGCCGCGACCGGCCTCAATGGCTTGCCTTTGTGTGGGACTAGTCGCCGCCGAAGCCGGTGTAACAAGGCTTGCCGCAATACACATGCTCAATCCCAGTCGTGCCATCATAGCTGTGCCCCTAAACTCTGTCGTGATGCATCCTCTGCATCTCAAGCCTCCCATCTTTAAACGGCGATGTCTATGCTGACGTGGTGCAGGAATGGCCCACTCAGCACGGGTGGTAAAACCGTCAAAATACTGTCATCCTACGGACATAGCTGCATGCCAGCTTGAAGTGACCACTTCGTCTCAAGATCATGAAAAGTCCCCATGCCTGAAAGTTCGCCTGAACCTACTGCCCCGAATTGGCCCGTTATTGCCACCATTCTTGGCGTGTTGTTTGTCGCAGTTGGCTTGATTTTTGGTCTGACCCAAAACGCTGTGTTGGCGCTCTCGGGTACCCTTGGCGTGGGCTTATCGCTCGCGATTGGCTGGTTGCTGGGCACAGATACGATTAAGAGCACTTTGGAAGGAAAAAGCCTTATTGGGCAGGGCGCTATGGCGGACACGACCAGCCCCGGCAGCGGTGGAGACGCTGCTGCAGCAAGTTTGGCGCGCGATGCTGTGCGCTTTGCCCGCGCTGCTATTGAGGCAACGCCGAACCCAGTTTTGATTGTCGATTCCGCTGGTCGTCTCGTCGGCACCAATCAAGCCTCCCGAGACCGCTTTTCGATTGATACCGGCCAAATTCGCTTCAGCGCCGTGATTCGCAGGCCGAATCTGGTCGATGCTGTGAGCGATGTGTTCAAGACCGGGGTGACGCGCACGCTGTCGATTGAAAGTCGGGTGCCGGTTGACCGCTATGAGCGCGTTTCGATTGCCGCTTTTGAGGCTGATGACGAGCGCTTTGTCCTTTTGTCGATACAGGACGAGACCGAAGCACGCATGTCAGAGCGCATGCGCGCAGACTTTTTAGCCAATGCTAGCCACGAATTGCGTACCCCACTGGCAGGGATCATTGGCTTTATCGAGACACTGCGGGGGCCCGCCCGCGAAGACGCAATGGCCCGAGATCGGTTTTTAGAGATTATGCACTTGCAGGCTGACCGCATGAGCCGCTTGATTTCGGACTTGCTGAGCTTGTCGCGCATTGAGCTTAATGAGCATGTTGCCCCAACCGCGCGGTCAGACTTTGCTGCCGCTGTGCAGGAGATCGTCGAAAGTCTGCCACCTGACAAGCAAAAGCGCATTCAGTTCAAAGCGGGCGA
>CALRLV020000264.1:0-4495 GCA_943368895.1 Ferrovibrio terrae | reverse complement strand
AAAGTCGTCAGCCTCCTGAACTTTGTCGGGCGTAAGGATAACGCCGACAAGGGAGACGGATAAAAATTTGCCATCAAATTTCTCTCATTACAGAAATAACTAATCATACAGGAGACGAGGACATGCAAAGCACGGCAAGGCCAATATCTGAAAAACAGGCCACAACGCCTGTCGTTAGTGGCACCGTTGACTTAGCAGATCTGCGTTTCCGTAATCTGCTCGGCAAGCAAGGCTGGGCCAAACTGCCAGACGCCGTTCGCCTTCGCTTTGGCAAGCGCTTGAACGCCGGCGAATCTGCAACCTATGCCGGACAAGTCCTAACCTGCCGCATGAAGGCCTGCGGATGGATGTTAGCTCAGGCCAGTCGACTTATTGGTGCCCCATTGCCATTGGACCGAGACAGTGGTGTCGCAGCAATTGTCAGCGTTACCGAGCATGGCCCCAGCGGAGGACAGACTTGGACCCGCATCTATGCCCGCAAGCGCGGCTTTCCCCAGGTGATCCATTCAGCCAAACGATTTGCGGGACCAACTGGTCTAGAAGAATATCTTGGTGGTGGGTTCGGGATCGCATTATGCGTCAGCCCAATTGAGGATGGGATACGTTTTTCCAGCGACCACTATTTTTTACAAATCGGACGTTGGCGACTGCGCATTCCGAACCTGCTCGCACCCGGCTTATTGACCATCGATCATGCCGATTGTGGCGGCGGCACTTTCACTTTCACGCTCGCCCTGCGTCACGCCTTGCTCGGTGAAGTCTTCTATCAACACATCCATTTCTGCGACCAAGCCAAAAAGCCAGGAGGCCTCAATCATGACTGACATTCTCTGGATGTTCATTTTTGCGCAAATGATGATGGGCGCGTTTGACACCATCTATCACCACGAGGGCACAGAACGCTTGGCTTGGCGGCCTTCACAACAAACAGAACTCAACCTGCATGGGGTGCGCAACCTAGCCTATGCTTTGATGTTCACAGCGCTGGGTTGGTTTGAACCGATGGGCCTATGGGCAAGTGCTTTATTGGCATTGTTGGCCGGGGAATTACTGATCACGCTTTGGGACTTTGTCGAGGAAGATCGAACCCGCCACTTGCCCAGCAGCGAACGCGTGACACATACCTTACTGACCTTGAACTACGGGGTCATCTTGGCGATGCTGGTTCCTTGGCTGATCGGGCTGGCGCAGCTGCCTACTGCCCTAAGCTCTAGCTATCATGGCATCATGAGTTGGTTCTGCGCCATTTCTGCCATTGGTGTCATCCTTTCAGGGCTACGTGACTTGCATGCCGCGAAACGGACGGCACGATTGACCGAACGAGACCCCGCCACGCTCGCAACCGCACTTCCGCCACAGCAAGCGGTCCTGATCACCGGTGGTACTGGATTTATCGGCAGCAGATTGGTGACAGCGCTTCTCGCCGCAGGGCACCAAGTAACGATCCTCACCCGCAATCGGTCAGCTGCTTTGCCGCTTGCTATGGCAGGCCCATTGCGTTGCATCCATACGCTCGATGAAATCGACCATGAGACCCGGATCGACGCGATCATCAACCTTGCGGGAGAACCCATATCCGATGGGCTTTGGACTAAAGAAAAGCGCAAACTCATCATCCTTTCACGTCTGAAGACCACCTACGCGATTGAGCGCCTAATTGCCCGCTTGAGCCATAAGCCTTCGGTATTTGTGAGTGGTTCGGCCATCGGCTGGTACGGCCTGCGCGGGGATGAGCCCTTTACTGAGGCAGATAGCGGTACGACCTGCTTCTCACGCCGCGTTTGTGTCAGCTGGGAGAGAGCGGCCAGTCGCGTTGAACAGCATGGCGTTCGAACTGTGCTTCTAAGGACAGGCCTTGTGCTTGATCGGTCCGGCGGCATGCTGGCGCGCTTACTAACCCCCTTCGAATTTGGGCTCGGTGGGCGGTTTGGCGAAGGGCGCCACTGGATGAGTTGGATCCATCGTGACGATCTTGTGCGGCTTATCTGCCATGCGATTGCTACCGAAGGACTTGCAGGTCCGCTCAATGGAGTTGCGCCTGTGCCCGTGACCAATCGCGACTTCACCAAGGTCCTTGCTGGCGCGCTGTCTCGTCCTGCCCTTCTTCCAATTCCAACTTGGCCCTTGAGACTAGCCCTGGGTGATTTTGCTGAGGAATTACTCTTGCGAGGTCAGCGAATTCTCCCTGAAGTGGCAATCCAAAGCGGGTTTGACTTTGAGTATCCAACACTTGATGTCGCGCTCGCGCAGATCGTCGGCACGCCTAAACAGCCAAGGCGACCGGATGTTGCTACACCATTTT
The DNA here is from genome assembly GCA_943368895.1 of Ferrovibrio terrae. Taxonomy (GTDB): domain Bacteria; phylum Pseudomonadota; class Alphaproteobacteria; order Caulobacterales; family Aquidulcibacteraceae; genus Aquidulcibacter. The sequence goes on along the minus strand of CALRLV020000264.1, from coordinate 2,193 downwards.
TAGCCCCCGGAAAGGCCTCTGCTTAAGATGTCAGTGAGGTCCCGTGTCGCGCGCACCTCGCACGGGTCCTTTCACACACCAAACCCTGTCCTTGAGCGGCAAACTTGCTTAGTTTGCACACCATGAATCCATTCTTAGAAGCCCTCGCCCGCCCAAGTCGTCCTTTGGTGATGGGCATTATCAATGCCACACCTGACAGTTTCTCTGACGGCGGCCAGTTCATGCGCCCCGATGCGGCCTTAGAGCAGGCACGAAAACTGATCGCGCAAGGGGCCGACATTCTCGATATTGGTGGGGAAAGCACCCGCCCCGGCTCTGATCCAGTTGATGCAAGCGAAGAACTTGCCCGCGTCATACCGATCATAGAGGCAATCCGACGCGAAAGCTCGATTGCTATTTCGATTGATACCCGCAAGCCGGATATTGCGCGTGCCGCTGTAGCAGCGGGTGCTGACTGCTGGAACGATGTTTCGGCGCTAACTTTCACGCCAAATAGCCTCGCGACTGCTGTAGAACTGGATGTGCCCGTAGTATTGATGCATGCCCAAGGCGATCCCAAGACCATGCAGCAAGACCCGCACTATCGCGACGTGACGGGCGAGGTTTTGAACTTTTTGGTTGGGCGCATTGGCCAAGCCATCCAAGCTGGGCTGAAGCTCTCCAACATCATCGTCGATCCCGGCATCGGATTTGGCAAAACTTTAGAGCATAATCTGACTCTGCTGCGCGACTTGCCGCGCATAGTCGCATTGGGCCGGCCAGTTCTGGTTGGGGCTTCGCGAAAGCGCTTCATCGCGGCCCTAGACCAGGGTGCCGAAGTCGGCGATCGTTTAGGCGGATCAATCGCGGCGGCTTTGTTTGCCGCCCAACATGGCGCACATATTTTGCGGTTCCATGATGTGGCTGAAACCTGCCAAGCTCTGACCGTGCAAACAGCCCTGTTAGATGTTTAGCGGCCTCGATTTGGCCCATTCATTCTCCTAGTCAAAAAGTGAAAGGCAATTTCATGACGACTGAACCCAAAGGCCGCGTACTGATCGTGGCGGGCAGTGACAGTGGCGGGGGTGCCGGCATTCAGGCCGACATCAAGGCCGTCACCGCGCTGGGTGGTTTTGCGATGACCGCGGTGACGGCCATCACCGTGCAGAATACGCTGGGCGTGTTCGACGTGCATCCAATTCCTCTCAAATTTATTCGCGATCAAATTTCTTGCGTGGCAAGCGATCTGGGCGTCGATGCCGTCAAAACCGGCATGCTGGGCAGCATCGAGACGGTCGAAACAGTCGCCGAAGCCCTAGAAGCTTACACCGGCTCTGTACCCCGTGTGATAGATCCCGTCATGGTGGCCAAAGGCGGTCATCCATTGCTAGAAGATAAGGCCGTCGCCGCTGTGAAGAGTTTGATGATTCCGCTGGCAGGCCTATTGACCCCCAATGCCCCAGAGGCTGAGCGCCTTGCCGATGTTGCTGTTGACGGAATCAATGGTCAGCGGAGGGCGGCCGAGCGCTTATTACGACTGGGCGCTTCTGCCGTTCTGGTCAAAGGCGGCCATATCCTAGGAGCCCGCTTTACTGACCTGCTGGCAACACAGAAGGGCGAAGTTTTCTTTGAGGCAGAGCGGATTGATACCAGCTCTACCCATGGCACTGGCTGCACCTTGGCGAGCGCGATTGCCGCCTTGCTCGCCCAAGGCATTGAGCTCGAAGAAGCTGTGGAGCGGGCACGGGCTTATCTGGTTGAAGCCATCAAGCGCGCACCAGGTTTTGGCAAAGGCCATGGCCCCCTCAACCATGCTTGGCCCTTCCAGAAATGAGCGAGACCTTAGAGACCCGCCTAGTCGAAATGGTGCGTGCCAGCCCGAAGGTGATGGAGGTGCTGACCCTTGTCCGCGACGCCAATTTGCCAGACTGGCGGCTAGTCGCGGGCTCCATCTATGGCACCGTTTGGAATGCCTTGACCGGAAGACCCGCCGATTATGGCATCAAGGATTATGACATTTGCTACTTTGACCCCGACACCTCTTGGGATGCCGAAGACCGCATTATCAAGGCTGTCGACCAACTTTTGCCTGAGGCCCTGAAACCCTTGGTCGAAGTCCGCAATCAAGCCCGCGTGCATTTGTGGTTTGAGCAACGCTTTGGCAGCCCTTACGCGCCTTTGAGCTGTACAGACGAATCGCTGGAGCGCTATTTG
>CALRLV020000263.1:0-4495 GCA_943368895.1 Ferrovibrio terrae | reverse complement strand
TGTCACAATCTTCGGACACCAAAGGCCAATTCCCGGTTTTGCTGGGGTTTGGACCAAAAAAATTCTTTTGGGGAAACACACATGCGTTCAAACACCACTTCAAAGATCAGCCGAATTGCGCTGCTTTCGTCCATCTGCTTTGCCGGTCTCGGTTTCGCAGGCGTCGCGCAAGCCCAAACCGCCCCGGCCGCGGCACCCGATCAAGAAACCGAAGTCGTCATCGTGACGGCAACGAAGCGCGAAACCACCTTGCAATCCATCCCGGTTGCGGTGTCGGTGACCTCGGCTGATACCATCGCCAAAGCGCAAGTTCGTGACTTGAACGACATCCAGACTTTGGTACCCTCGCTGCGCGTCAGCACCAACCAAAGCTCGACCAACGCAACCTTCATCATCCGCGGCTTCGGTAATGGCGCGAACAACGCAGGTATCGAGCCTTCGGTCGCAATCTTCATCGATGGTGTGTATCGCTCGCGCGCTGGCGCTTCGATCGGCGATCTTCCAAACCTGCAGCGCGTCGAAGTGCTGCGCGGCCCACAATCAACCCTGTTCGGCAAGAACGCCTCGGCTGGCGTGATCTCGCTGGTCACCCGCGAGCCAAAGTTTGAATATGGCGGTTCGGCCGAATTGAGCTATGGCAACTTCAACGCAATTGTCGCCAAAGCAGACATCACCGGCCCATTGGGTGAAAACGCTGCTGGTGCTTTGTCGTTTGGCTATAACAAGCGCGATGGCTATGTCGAAAACATCGGCCTTGGCGTGGACATCAACAACCGCGACCGCTTCAATGTGCGCGCTGACTTGCTGATCAAGCCAAGCGACGACCTCAAAGTTCGCGTCATTGCAGACTATGACAAGCTGGACGAATTGTGCTGCGCCGTTGCCAACGTGTTGAGCGGCCCAGCAAGTGCGGCCATCAAAGCTATCGGCGGCCGGATCGTTGAAAATTCCTCGTTCAGTGATCGGGTTTATTCCGATGTTCCACCAACCAATTTGATCGAGAACCGCGGCATTTCGATGCAAGTCGATTATGACTTTGGCAAATTGTCGTTCACTTCGATTTCGGCTTATCGCAACTCGCATGGTGAGCAAGACGGCGACGTCGACTTCACCAGCGCTGCTTTGGCAAGCGTTCCACAAATCCAAGACATTGACACACTGACCCAAGAATTCCGCTTGACCTCAAACTATGACGGCCCAGTGAACTTCTTGCTCGGTGGTTACTTGTTCAAAGAAAACATCAAGCAAGATTCAGCCGTGGTTTATGGAAAAGACTTCCGCAACTATGTGCTGGCGCTGACAGGTGGGGCTTCCTCGCCAATTCTGCTGATCGAAGCAACAAACCGTCTCCCATCGGGCACCTATTTTGCCGCTGGGACCGGAACCAAAGAAAAGTTTGGTTTGGATGCGGACGCTCAATCTGTGTTCGGCACCGTTGATTACAAAATCACGGATTCCCTCACGCTGACCGGCGGCTTCAACTATACCAAAGACGCCAAGAAAGTGCGCACCGATGTAACGGCAACTGAACCATTCGCAAACCTCGATCTGGTTGTGTTTGGGGACGCTTTCTACGCAGGTGCCTTGACGCCAGCTATCGGTGCCGCTGGTGCTGCAGCTTATGCACGCTCGATCGCAGGTGTGGCATGTCCTCAACCTGCATCGCCACTGGGCTTGCCAACCTGTAACGCCTTCTTGGGTCTGACTGCGGTTCAGTTCCAGCGTCCATTCTTGAACATCCCCAATGCGGTGGAAAGCGGTCGCTCGAGCGATTCGAACACGACCTATTCGGTCCGCCTCGCCTGGGAAATCAACGACAACTTCAACGCCTACGCCAGCTATGCAACTGGCTTTAAGGCAACGTCGTTCAACCTGTCACGGGATTCCCGTCCGTTCGCGGCTGACTTCATTCCTGGCAGCGCCATCACGAACCCACCGGCTTCGAAAATTCGTAGTGCTGGCTTGGCTCTGACGAACTTGGGCGTTGGCAGCCGTTATGCGGGTCCTGAAGAAGCGTCGGTTTATGAAATCGGCTTGAAAGCACGTTTCCCAAAAGGTGCGTTCAACCTGACCTTGTTTGATCAAGCGATCGATGGCTTCCAATCCAACACTTTCACCGGAACCGGCTTCATTCTTGCAAACGCAGGTAAGCAGTCGACCAAGGGTGTGGAATTTGATGCGACGTATCGTCCAATTCGTCCGCTGATCCTGACCTATGCAGCCACCTATCTCGATCCGTTGTATGACGACTTCAAAGGCGGCGCGTATGGTGACTATTCCGGCCGCACCCCAGCAGGTATTGCCGAGTTCACCTACAATGCATCGGCAACCTTCATTCAGCCACTGGCCAATGATAACCGCATTACCTATCGGGCAGACTACTTCTGGACTTCGGAAACTCAGCTGTCACAAGGGTTGAACCTGAACAGCGCCGCAGCAATTCCAAATCGCGATCTGCGTAACGCTGCGAACTTGAAGGCCGCAGAAGCCTACACCTACCAACCCATCAGCCTCAATGCGAGCATCACCTTCGCAACGAGCAATGGCTGGGAACTTACCGCTTGGAGCCGTAACCTGACGGACGAGCGTTACTTGACCACCATCTTCGACAGCGTCGCGCAAGACGGCTCCATCTCGGGCTACCCAAGCCCACCACGGACCTACGGCGTGTCGGTGAAGCACATCTGGTAAGCCCTGGCTGATCTAGATCAACATCAAAGCCCTCAACCTTCGGGTTGGGGGCTTTTTTGTGCGTAGCCGCCAGCAGAAACCAAAGCTAACAACAGATGGGGACTTCCCATTTGCACCAATCAACCTAAACCCATTGCCATGAACCAGCCTGATGACCTTCTTGCCCTCGATCCCGCCGCGGAACGGGACATGCCCTATCAAGCTGGCAGTCCAGACGCCCTAGTCCGCGCGCCGCGCCCGAAAGATGCTGCGACGCTGATCCTAATCCAGCATGCCCAATCTGGGCCAAAAATCCTGATGGGACGGCGGGCCAGCGGCCATAGCTTCATGCCCGACAAATATGTCTTCCCAGGTGGCAAAGTCGATCGCTGCGACCGCTTCGTTGGCACCCATGACGAATTGCACCCGCAATCGTCTGAAGACCTGTCCAAAGCAAATAAGACCCGCCACCCCCGGGCCTTTGCTTTAGCCGCCATCCGCGAGACTTGGGAGGAGACGGGCCTGTTGATTGGCAAGCCCGGCACTTTGCCGCTGCGGACGCTCGATACGGGCTGGACCAGCTATGCAGCGGCAGGCATCGCCCCGCACCTGAGCCCGCTACACTTTTTTGCTCGCGCCATCACACCGCCCCAACGCCACAAACGCTTTGATGCCCGTTTCTTCATCGCCAAGGCCGAAGAGGCGCTTTATGACATGCGCCCCGCGCGCGATGGCGCAGAGATGCAGGACCTGCGCTGGTTCAGCTTGGAAGAGGCCTTCAGCCTCGACCTGCCCAATGTGACCCGCTTTATCCTGAGTGAAGTGCAAACCCGCCTGCAAGCCCCGGAGAAGCCACACGCCCCGGCTTTCCTGCGCTGGGGCCGTACGGGCCCACAAATGGACCGCTTATGAGCGAGATCCGTATGAGCGCGGCGACATGGGCCGGGATTGGCACTGCGCTAGGTTGCGGCTTGATTGCTGCGGTCGGGATCGCCATCAATGCGCCCCTATTCGCACTCACGCTCGATGATACCGGCATGTCGGCGACCGAGGTTGGCTTCCTCATGACTTTTGCCGGATTGGCGGGCCTTCTCTGCACGCCGGTTGTGCCTTGGCTGATGGGCCGTTTCCCGGTCAAAGTGATTCTGGGTGGTGGCCTTTTGGCGTCGAGCCTCATGTTCCTGCTCTATCCCCTAACCGACAATATTTGGGTGTGGACCGCCATCCGCTTTGGCTTCTCAACGTCCCTCACCATCATCTTTGTGGCGTCTGAAGCGTGGTTCTTAGAGCTCGCCCCCGCCCATCTGCGCGGCCGTTTGTTGGGGCTTTATGCGGCGACCTTCGCCGGTGGCTTTGGCATCGGCGGCTTTATCATCGCTCAATTAGGTCATCAGGGCCCCTCCACCCCCTATGCTGGTGCTGCCATCATGGCGCTGGCAACTCTGCCGCTGATTCTTTTCAAAACCCCTGCTGCCACTCGGCCAGAAGGTGCAGAAGCCAAACCTTCGGCTCTGCTTGCCCGCCTCCTGATCGCGCCGGCCCTATTTGTGCCGGCCTTTGCCATGGGCGCGATTGAAACCAGCGCCTTCAACCTCTTTCCCCTTTGGGTCCGCGAAGTGGGCTTTGAAGACGCCGCAGCGGGCTATTTGATTGCCGCTAGCGGGCTGGGCAATATCCTACTGCAAGGCCCCATCGGGATGCTGGCAGACCGCTATGGACGCACCCGCACGCTCCTTGGCGTCGCCATTATCGGTTTTATCGGCCCCTTCCTCCTTATGGCTGTTAAGTCGCCCACAGAGGCCTATGCGATTTGCTTCCTCTGGTC
>CALRLV020000262.1:0-4514 GCA_943368895.1 Ferrovibrio terrae | reverse complement strand
GTCCTGGACGGGTTACATTGCCAAAAATTGAATAGATACCTGCTTCAAAAGGCATCTTGATGTCGGAAAGCTTGCCGTCCCTGCTAAGACGGCGAAGCCGCTGCGGGCCGCCATCCATGATCTGAATGTAAAGACCGTCTGCGGCAACGCCGATAGCTTCGATCGGGTTTTTGCTCGCGGGCACAACTTCCTGAGCGCGAGGCAAGCTCGGGGCTTCAAGGTCAATGGCCACCACCCTACCCAGCGGGTTCTCCTTCTCGGAGATTAGATAGAGTGTCGAGCCTGAAAGCGCATAGCCGGTGATCTTATCATTCTGTGCACAGATCTTGGTCCATTGCGGACTGCCAGCCACTATCCCCTCAAGGGAAGCGCTCCAAATGCTGACTTCGCGGCGCACCCCATCAATGCCGAGCAGGAGTGCAAACTTTGAATCGTCACTGGGGAAAATGATCGGAACCTCGACTTCGGTCAGGTCAACAATTTTGTTGAGACCATAAGTCGCAATTTTAAGATCGTCCTTGGGATCTTGGCCCAATTTGTGGAGCCAACAGACCGACTTCATAAAATATTCTGGCGAGCCCGGCACCGAGGAGTCCGACAGCCGATTGAGAAGAAACCCTGAGGAATCAGGCAGCCATAGGGCCGGCCCAAACAAAGCGCGTTCAAATTTTTCTTTTAAAACGACGCCATCGGCCACCCGAATGATGCGCCCAACTGATTCCTCTGATCCAGCGGGGGAAGAGCCGTAAACAACATATGCACCGTCTGGCGAAGCGCGCCACCAGTCGATCGAAATATGGACTCCATCCTCGCCCTTCATCAAATTTGGATCCAAAAGCACACGACGTGTGCCGTCAGGGCCTTTGACTTCAAGTCGGATGGTGCTCGCGCCAACCGGGCGCACCGTCAGGAACAAATTCTCCCCTGCCCGCTGGATATCGCGCACTGCTTCGGTGCCACCTGACAATCCAGAAATGCGCTTCTCAAGGGCAGCACGTCCGGGCAGTGAATCCAAAACATGACGGGCATAGGCCCCCTGGCCCTTGGCATAGGGCATCCAATCTGGGTCCTTTGGATTCTCCATCCAACGGTAAGGGTCGGTTGTGGTAATGCCAAAACGGCTCATCACGACGGGTTCACTACGTGCGACAGGCGGGCGAATTGCCGCTAACGCTGGCTGAAATCCGATGAAACCTGCACCTGCAACTGCGCCAGCGCCCGCCAGTAATGCCCGCCGTGTCGTCATAATCCGCCCCACTTACTAAAGCAGACTCACGCCCGCAGCTTTAAAATCACGAAAACGTTACTATCGGGGTCGCGAAGTCGTCAATCGAAATAAAAGGAAATCGCTCTGCGTATCCAACTGTTGCCAAGTCCCGTTCAGCCGATGACATCCGACCTTAGACTTCCTATTTGCTCGCCATGACCGAAACACCCCTTACCCTCGTCAAAGCTTGGACGGCCGCCCGCAAACGCTTGGAAGCGGCCAAAATCGACACGCCCGTGATTGATGCCCGGATCTTGTTGCTAGCGGCCGCAGAGACCGACCGCGCGACCTTGATTGGCGACCCGCACCGGGCGTTGACGCCAGAAGCGGCCACGAAATTTGAAACCTACGTGCAACGACGTGAACAGCGCGAACCTGCCGCCCATATCGTGGGCAAAAAGGGCTTTTGGACGCTGGACCTCATCAGCGACCGGCGCGGCCTCGTGCCCCGCCCTGAAACCGAAGTGATTGTCGATTTGATTCTAAAAGCCCACGCTGTCGACGTTCCCAACCGGGTACTGGACCTTGGTGTTGGCTCAGGCGCAATCCTGTTGGCACTGTTGGCAGAGCGTAAAAGCTGGAGTGGCGTCGGAATTGATCGCTCAGACGAGGCGCTCGCGCTTGCTGCTGAGAATGCGTCGTTACATGGCCTAACAGACCGCGTCGATTTGCGTTTGGGTGATTGGCATGAAGGGTTGGACGCGCAATTTGATATTGTCGTCTCTAATCCCCCCTACATCCCGTCAGCCGTAATCGACTCGTTGCAAGATGAAGTGCGCCTGCACGATCCGCGCTTGGCCTTGGATGGTGGCGAGGATGGTCTTGATCCTTATCGAATTCTGTTTGCCGCCCTCCCGAAGGTTTTAAAGCCCTCAGGTGTGTTTGCCTTTGAGTTCGGGATTGACCAAGCCGACGCCGTCATGGCGCTCGCCCAATCCGTCCCAGGACTGATTAATTTGCGTGTGATCAAGGACTTATCTGACATTGATCGTGTCATTTTTGGGACCCTTGCCTAAGTGCCAAGGTTTCCCCAACGGCTTTGGGACTCAGTAAGCAAAATCAGGTCAAAAATTATCCTTTACAGATAGAAATTCCAGTCGCACACTTTCCTTGTCTGAAGCGGATCCACCCAAAAAAGGACCGCACAGGCAAGGGAGGACAATATGGCTAGAAAAGCATTGCTCAACGGGGCCAGTGCCCTGTTGGCTGTTATCATGACGACAGGCACGACGCAGGCATTCGCACAATCCACAACAACGGACGAAGCTCCAAAGAAAGAAGTAGAAGTTATTGTGGTAACCGGTTCCTTCATTCGGGGAACTTCAGAAAGCGCTTCTTTACCCGTGAATGTGATCAGCTCTGCTGACCTAGAAAAAGCGGGCACCCCAAGCACGGTTGAGTTGATCAAGCTCCTCAACGTCTCGAGCGGGGTGCAAGGCGACACCAACCAGTTTGATGCTCGCGCTCAAGGCAATGAAGGGGCGGGCTCTGTCAACTTGCGCGGCATCGGTCCAGAGCGGACGCTTGTCCTATTGAATGGTCGCCGCATGGCCTACAACCCATTTGGTTTGGTTGGCACGGTCGTCGACACCAATTTGATTCCATCGGCTGCGATTGGCCGGGTTGAAGTCCTAAAAGATGGTGCGGCCGCAACCTACGGCTCTGACGCTGTAGCTGGCGTGGTCAATTTCATCACACGCACCAACCTCGAAGGTTTTGAAGTCGGTGGCGACTATAAGGCGATCGACGGCTCAGACGGCAATTATACGCTTGCCGCATCTTGGGGCCATCAAACAGATCGGGCCAAACTCTTTGCATCACTCGGCGTGCAGATGAAAACCGAACTCCCGATCACCGCACGCGATTGGGCCAATCGCGATTATCTCTCAAACCCAGAAGGCGGCTGGTCGGCCGCAGGCAACCCCGGCACTTATATCGCCATTGGCCCCACGGGTGGTCCGGTTTCGGGCATTACACGCGAACCAAATTGTGCCGGTCTGGGCGGCTTTCCGGGCTTCAGTGCTACGACGCCTGTCTGCTTCTTCCACTTCACGCCTTATGACAATATTGTCGAAAAAGAAGAGCGATCTCAGTTCTTTGCCAGCGCCGATGTTGAGATTAATGACGACCATTCACTGCATGCCGAAGTCCTGATTTCCAACACCAATACGCCTGAGTGGAAGACTTCGCCGAGCTATGCCTTCTTGCAGGCCCCCTCGGCACAGGCATTGCCTGCCATCTCTGGCCTACCCGGACGCTTCTTCGTGCCGGTGACGAATCCGGGCTATATTGACCTTTTGGCCAAGAACCCCGGCTTGTTCCCGGCCAGCACAATTGGCGTGAACATGTTGGCCTATCGGCCATTCAGTTATGGCGGCAACCCCAAGTTCACCCCAGATGACCCACGCGGTGGCTCGCAGGGTGAGCGCAGCTTTGAAGCTGTGCGCGTGTCTGTTGGCATGAAGGGCAAATTGACCAGCACGGTCGATTATGACGTCAATTTGGCAGCTATGGATGATACCGGTATCCGCACCGGCTATGACGTCTTGGTCAACCGCTTCCAACTCGCTCTGCGCGGTTTGGGTGGTGCCAATTGTAACGTGGCAGCCAATACGCCAGGGGCCAATGGATGTCAGTGGTTCAGCCCATTTGGTACGGCTCTTCCAGGCAATTCCATCACTGGCGTCGCCAATCCGCAGTATAATCCAGCCTTGGGTGCTGCGAACGCGGCTTTGGTGGAGTGGTTCTATCCAGAAGTGCGCACCAAACAGACTTCCAGTCTGGTCGTGTTTGATGCGGTCATTAATGGCGAGACAAGCTTCAAGCTGGGAGATGGCCCAATTGGCTGGGCTTTGGGCTACCAGTATCGGAAAAACTCGTTCCGCTCTGATTTCTCCAAGTTCTCGGACCTGACCCAACAGCCTTGCGTCTCGTCACCGGACTTCAACAACAATACCTGCGCAGCCGTTACTGGCCCAACCGTGTTCTTGTCGGGATCCTTCCCCGCCAATGTAAGCGCAGATGTCAATGCGGCTTTCTTTGAACTCCGCTTGCCGTTTACCAGCTCATTTGAAGCCCAAATTGCTGGTCGCTATGAAGACTTTGGTGGCGCTGTCGGATCAACCTTTAACCCGAAATTCTCGGCAAAATGGCAAGTAACTGATGCCTTTGCCGTTCGTGGTTCCACCAGCACCACGTTCCGGGCCCCATCGGTATCCAACATTCAGCCAACCTCTGTGACAACTTT
>CALRLV020000261.1:0-4523 GCA_943368895.1 Ferrovibrio terrae | reverse complement strand
GATCCGGGCGGCGGTGGCTGAACTCAAGCGCTCTGCCATCGGCAGAACCAACACCCCGCCATCGACTTCGCTTAACAGACCGCGCTGTACGACGGGTTGGCCAAGCGCGAGGCTGGTTGCGAGATCAAGGCCGCCCAGTAGACGGTCGTCACCGGTTTGCACGGGGCAGCGGCGCAGGGGCGCCCCCACTGGCATCAGCTCTTTCAACAGATCCAGCCAAGCATCAAAAAACGGGCTGCTGCGCCCTTTAATCGAAATGCCGCCCAAGCCATGGGGGTCCATCGCAAACAAGGTTGCGATCAAGAGCGCTTCCGGCCACGTGGCGCAGGGCGCCGTATCCGTCTGCGCCTCTTGGGTCATGATCCAAACAGGTCAGACATGGCGCGTTCAATCCGGGTGGACGAGCCGGTTTCATCAAGTGGGTTGCGGCGCAAGCGGTGGCGCAAAGCCATCACCGCAATCCCGCGCAAATGATGGTCTTCCACTTTGGTATCGCCTTCCAGCGCGGCGACAGCCCGGGCGGCGCGGATCAAAGTCAGCTCGCCGCGTAAACCATCAACGCCGACAGCCATACACAGGCGCGACGCCCATTCCAGCGCGGCATCGGGGGTTTCGATTTCGCTTAATCGACCGCGTGCTGCGACAATCTTTTCGCGGACGGCGGCCTCGGCCTCAGCCTGACGGGCGGCAAAGCCTGCACTATCGCGGTCAAAGGAATCGCGACGCCGCACGACTTCCACACGAAGGGCTAAGTCGTCAGGGGTCTTGACGTCGACGGACAGACCAAAGCGATCCAACAATTGCGGCCGCAATTCCCCTTCTTCAGGGTTACCGCTGCCAATCAGCACAAAGCGCGCAGGGTGGCGCACGCTCAAGCCTTCGCGCTCGACAACATTTTCCCCCGAAGCCGCAACATCGAGCAGTAGATCGACCAGATGATCATCAAGCAAATTGACTTCGTCGATATACAGAAAGCCGCGATTGGCACGTGCCAACAAGCCGGGCTCGAAATGCTTTTCGCCTTGGGTCAGCGCGCGTTCCAGATCAAGGGCACCGACGACGCGGTCTTCGGTCGCACCCAAGGGAAAGTCGACCACGGGCGTGGCCATCTCGCCCACATCGGGTATCTCGCCCTCCAAACGGTGGACGCAGCCCGTGGCGCAACTGGATTTATCGCCGCGCGGATCGCAATGATACTGACAGGCTTTGACCGTCTTGATCGGTGGCAGCAGGGCGGCCAAGCCCCGCACGGCGGTGGATTTGCCCGTGCCGCGATCGCCAAACACCATAACCCCGCCAATGCCCGGATCTGTTGCTGCGATCAGCATGGCCAGCTTCATGTCGTCTTGGCCGACAATGGCTGTGAAGGGGAAAGCGATGCGCATCAAAAAGGCTCCAAAAGGAAAGGTTTAGCTTTAGGCATCCGCCTTGGCCAGCGGTCGAACCATAGCATCTGGTTCCTCAGATGGCTTGCGCTCTTGGGGGTCAGAAGTCAGGCCATAGGGTGCGGTCAATTGCCACACATGCTCGGGGATCATATTTTTCATGCGCTGGGGCTCTTCGCGACGCAGATGTAAAACGGTTTCAATCGCCTTCATCTCCACCCGCGTACGGGCGAATTCTAAGCCGCGCGGACCAATCCTCGGCATCAGCCAACCCACCAAGGGCCTTACCCAATTGGGCATGCCCCGCAAGGGCAGGCCACCTGCGGCACGTTCCACATTGGCCTTAAAGCCCTTAACCGCACTGGCGCGTTTGCCGTGGCTCGTTGGTGCGGTCAGAGCAACTTCATCGCCCAACAAGGATAGTAGCTCCTCACCGCGTTCATTGCGAACCAACAGCCATTGCTCGCCCTGCCCACCCATGTAGCCGACTGTAATGTCAGCCAGCGCATTGGTGTAATCCACGCAAGTCCTACAGGTGAGCGGGAAAAAGTCGGGCGGGAGTTTCGAGATCGGCAATTGCAAGAAAGGGATGATCTGCTTGTGGCCATCATCAAACCGCAGCTCGACATGGTAGTCGGCCCGGAACTCCAAATAGCTGATGGTCTCGGGCTGGTCCGAGAGAAGGTCCAGAAACTGATGGAAGCTTTCGGTGGTGGTATTGTCGGAGCAGGGCGTACCAATCACATAAAGCCGCTCAAAGCCCAATTCGGCCTCCAGCGCCCGCAGAGCATAGACTTGGCAGGGGATGCCAATCACAGCGAGGCGTTTGTAGCCCAAGTCACGCGCGGGCTCTAACAAGGCCAATAATGGCGCATATCCCATGCGCATACCGCGACATTGGGCCAGCTCTGAAGCCTGTGTTACCAAGGTTGGCACGGGCCGCCAGCGGTCTACTGGGTCGGGCTTCATGGTCAGCACCGCATCAACCGCGCCGGTTTCAAGCAAACGCTCCGCAAGGCGAGTGGTGATGCCGGTCCATTGTGCGCCTTCGCGCGGGCTCGTCAATTTGGCTTGATACATGGCCTTGACCGGGCCGAAGAATAATTCGTCGCCCGCTACAGCATTGCGCGCGCGCCCATGCACCTGGGTTTCCAACGCGGGATAGTTCGGGCTGATGAATTGGCAGGCCCGGCCACAGCGTTTGGGTTCTGACGTGCGCGAGATGCCGCAATCGGTACACAGCGCGCGTACGGGCGCCGGGGTGTTCAGCGCTTGGGTTATCCTCGGATCGTCTGGCCCAACGCCCGGTGAACGACTTGTCGAAGATTCCACCCTAACCTCATCTGCTACCTGCATCATTTATGACTGTCTCACCACGGCAACAAATTGCAAGGGTTTGTTCGTCTGATGACTGTCAAAAGTTTTGGACGTCTATTTCTATTGACAAGATATGAGAGGGAGGCATACCTTGCGGGATGACCTTATCAGAGGTCCGATTTCTGCTGGAGAATTCCGATGTTGATGCAGCCTTCTAACTCACACGAATGGCGTGTTTCTGAGTCTCATGTCGGTAAAGCTTCCGAGCGAAAAAAAGCTTCTGTTTCCATCCTTAAGCGTTGGATTGACGGTCTTTTGCAATTTGCCAATCCGTGGCCTGCCCATGCGGGCTCTAGCTCGGTTAGCCACACGAAACATGCGCACCTCGATAGAGACGGGGCGTCCTGAACATGAGTGATGCCGCCACGTTGACCAGCCCCGCCTCCGAGGCGCGCCCAGTTCTTCGCGAACGAGGTCAGCGGGAAGTGTTCTGCGGCCTAACCGGCATCGTATGGCTGCATCGTAAAATTCAAGACGCATTTTTCTTGGTTGTGGGCTCTAGGACCTGCGCGCATCTGATCCAATCGGCCGCTGGCGTGATGGTATTTGCCGAGCCGCGCTTTGCCACGGCCATCATGGAAGAGCGGGATTTGGCCGGTCTGGTAGACGCCAATGAGGAGCTTGACCGAGTGGTGGACAGGCTCTTGTCGCGCCGTCCCGACATCAAATTGCTCTTCTTGGTTGGCTCCTGCCCGTCAGAAGTGATCAAACTCGATTTGTCGCGCGCGGCAGAACGTTTGTCTAAGAAGCACAGCCCTTCGGTTCGTGTGCTGAATTATTCGGGCAGCGGCATTGAAACGACCTTCACCCAGGGCGAAGATGCATGCTTGGTCGCGATGATCCCAGAAGCACCGGTCGCTTCCGAAGAGGCGCCAGCCTCGCTTTTGGTCGTCGGCACATTGCCTGATATTGTGGAAGACCAATTCTCCCGTCTGTTCAATCAGTTGGGTATCGGGCCGGTTCATTTCTTCCCGCCGCGCAACTCGCAATCCATCCCTGCAATCGGGCCCAACACGAAATTCCTGCTGGCCCAGCCCTTTTTGGGCGAGACGGCCCGCGCCTTGGCAGAGCGTGGCGCGCAACATCTGCCTGCGCTCTTCCCATTTGGCGCAGAAGGCACCACCCATTGGCTGAAAGCTGCTGCCGATGCCTTCGGAATTCCGGAACTTCACTTCCTGGCCGTGGTTGCGCCAGGGCGGGAGCGGGCTAAGCGCGCCTTAGAAGCGCAAAAACAGCATTTGGCCGGCAAAAGCATCTTCTTCTTCCCAGACTCGCAAATGGAACCCAGCCTCGCGCGCTTCTTGTCGCGCGAACTGGACATGAAGCTGATTGAAGTTGGCACGCCTTACCTCAACCGCCAGCTTCTCAGCGCCGAAATGGAATATCTGCCCGAGAGCGTCACCTTGAGTGAAGGCCAAGACGTCGACCGTCAGTTAGACCGTTGCCGCGAAGCCAAGCCTGACTTGGTTGTTTGCGGCATGGGCCTCGCCAATCCGCTCGAAATGGAAGGCATTTCGACCAAATGGTCGATCGAACTCGTTTTCTCGCCCGTCCATGGGTTCGACTGTGCAGGTGATTTAGCTGGATTGTTCGCCCGCCCGCTTTACCGCCGCTCTGTGTTGAAGGTTTAGGGTCATGCAGTTGACGGTTTGGACATATGAAGGCCCACCCCATGTCGGGGCCATGCGCATCGCAACCGCGATGAAGGGTGTCCATTTTGTCCTGCATGCGCCGCAAGGCGATACCTATGCCGACCTATTG
>CALRLV020000260.1:0-4525 GCA_943368895.1 Ferrovibrio terrae | reverse complement strand
TATGAACGACGAGAGGCCGGCAAACGTTTGGCTGATCGGATCCACTCAATCTGCATGGCCACGCGGGTGTACACGCCTGGAAAGCCGCGATACCCGCATCCTCTGCCCCAACTCACAATACCAACCTGTATCGGCGTACCTTGGGCATTGACGATAGTCATCGGGCCGCCGCTATCAGCCTGACAGGCGTCTTGGCTCTCCTCCCCAGCTCGATCATTCAGCATTTGGCTGTCGGGCTCCCGCGCGCACAGAACCGTCGCATTGATCCGATCTGGTGTTTCCAGCTTCTCCGCGCAGGCATCAGTCGGCATGCGCTGTAACTGGACCTTTTTCAGAATGGGCGAGAAGCTATCCTTGTCACGATAAGTGGTCAGGCCCCAGCCCGTAACCGTAAACATGTGGTTGGGCGCTAAGGATGGACCAGAGGGAACATCGCCATGCAAAGCGATAGGCTCAATCCCATACCGGCTAAGATCCCACTTCAAAAGACGCTCATCCACAAAATGCAACAAGATGATATCATTGAGCTTCAGCGCGGAATTATAGCCAGAATGACGCACGGCTTGATCAATGCGGAAGCTCACGCCTTCATCCTTGCTGATATCGAGCGCACCTAGCCGCACCCGATAGTCGCTCATTTTGAAATCTGCATTCTCAAAGCAATGTGCTGCCGTCAGCACCCAATTATTGCCGATATAGGAACCGCCGCACAAGACATGATCCTTCCAATCCTGATAGGGGTTCTTTCCGGCCTTTAAGTCATAGGCACGGAAGATTTGCACCTGCCAAGGCGCCTCGCCGGGGCCTACATTCTGGCCCCCAATGATGGTTTCCTGGCAAGATTGCATTCCTATTTGACCCGCTTGGCAGGGGCTCCTACCTTGCGTCATATCGATTGGGGCGGGGTCCACGTCCAAGTCCGCGCCACCCAAAATGCCCGCACCAGGCTCTTGCTCGTCTACAGTTTGCGCGTTGGCATTTAGTGGGATTACGGCTGCGATTGAGCCCCAAAGTGCCATCGTGAACAGGATTTGCGCCCAATAACGGCGCTTGGAAACTGTTGTATCATTGGTCATGGAAACCGCTCCACAGAAGCTGACTGTCCTTGTTCGAACACAAAGATCGAGCCGCCATATTTGCCTATTTCAAACCAACCGCAACAAAAATCCGACCCACTGGTAAATTTAAATGGCAAAACGTCTGATTTGTGCCCGTGCTTTTTAAAGCGACCATTTTCCCGATTGCAAAAGCGTCGCGGGTCAGCTTAAGCTGGTATTCCAATTTGTTTGGGAGGGTCTGAAATGTTGAAACTGAAACTCATCGCGCTCGCCGCAGTTGCGGGCATGGCTGTCGCCGGTTGTAGCCAGCCAAAGCCAGCTGAGCCTGCAGCAGATGCTGCGGCTACCAATGAAGTTGCACCTGCTGCCGATGCCGCAACCGACGCTGCCATGAATGTCACCGACGCGGCCGCTGCTATGCCAGAAGAGAGCATGAATGCGGTGGATGCAGCTGCACCGGCGGCAATGCCGCCATCAGAAGAAGATCGTGCAAACCCAGATCGTCGGGCTCCAGAAGCACCGAAATAAGCCTCGACACCAGTCAGAAGCTAAAAGGGGCGGGTGCCAATGCAGCCATGCAGGTGTCCGCCCTATTTGTGTCTGAAGTCTGAGGCTTTAGCGCATGGTCGTGATGTCGCTAGGGGCAGCCATGGCGCGGCGTATCCAGCTCAAATGCTCCGAGACACGGGTATAAACACCCGGATTGCCAGGGACGGCACAGCCTATTCCCCAGCTCACAACACCAACTTGCACAGCGACTGTTTGACGCGAGTTGCGGTGGTAGACTGCCGCATTAAGCGGGCCACCACTATCCCCCCGGCAGGTATCAATACCCGGTCCAATGGCGCAGATAACGGTCTTATTGATCCGCTCTGGGGCTTTTAAGGCTTGTGCGCAAAACTCATTTGGCATGCGCTTTAGGTTGAACCCCAGTAGATCCTTTGAGTTGCGTCCGTCAGGCCCGGTTGAGGTTAAGCCCCATCCCATGGCGGTTAATCGATGTTCTGGCGTCAGCCTTGGGCCTTCGCCTAGGTCTCCATGCAGGAAGATGGGCTCAATCCCCAATTCCTTCAGGGGTTTGCGGTCGGTTCGGTCGTCCACAAAATGCAACAGCGCAATATCGTGGAGTTTTGTCGTCGGGTCATAGTCCTGATGGACAATCGCACGGTCAATTCTGAAGGCGACCCCTTCCGACCTAGATAAGTCGCCAACGCCAAGGCGGACCGTCAGGCCATAGCGGCGCATGTCCTCTCGATTAATGCAATGTGCTGCCGTTAGGATCCAATTCGGCGCAATTAATGAGCCTCCACAGACGTGATTCAGTTCCCACAAGGGATACTTCTGCCGGTCGGCTATTCGATAGCGAGAGGCCGGTAAATTGACAGAGATTTGCGCTTGCCATCGCGCGTCATCCTTATTGAGAAGGAAGCCGCCAATCCCCTTTCGGATGCAGTATTTCTCGGTGCCATCGAGGTTCATCACGCAGCCGTTAAATATTTGAAGGCGCTCAAACGGTTCCACTTCATAGTCCTGATCTGCGCCGCCGAGAATAGCCTCAGGTAGGACAAGAGGTGCATCAATATTTGCCTCTTGGGCAGCAGCCGGCGACGTGATGGCCAACATCGACAGCATCGTGAAACACGCCAGACGCACATATGTATCAGACGCTTGAATGGGCATACTAAACTCACAATGCAAAATCTCGAACGCGACTATCGTCCCTAATTGAGGAAAATCAAGATGCGAAAGACCCGAAAAGCCCCCCGCAAAGGCCTCGACGAGACCATTGCGCTCCTGTAACGCTGGTCGGACGAATTTTAAGGCAAACTGGAAGTCGACGTGGCGCGGATGGACATTTCAATTCGGCGGAATGACTGCCTCGATGGACCTAAGGCTGTGAAGATTTATGCTTTAGATCCTTTCTGGATGGCGTGCCTCCATGGCTAAGCCCGCCAAATTTTCAGCCCCTGCCGCTCCAGCAATCCGCCTTTGTTTAGGCGTGACGGGCCATCGTGAAGCTAATCCAGCCTTTTCGGTCAATCGGAGCGCCATCGAAGAAGCCCTGGGCCAAATATTTGACCTGTTTGACGTTATCGTCGAGCAAGAGCGCCTTGCCGAACCGAGTAAGACGGTGGCGGCAACGCGCATGCACTCGCTCTTGGTAGATGGACTTGATCAAATTGCTGCGCGCCAAGCAAAGAATCGGGCTTGGGAATTGGTTGCGCCATTGCCGTTCGGGCGCACACTGAATGGCGCTATTAATGCCCATCCTGCCGATGTTGACGAAGCCCACTACTTGCTATCAGGGGCCGGATCTTGTTCGGCGGCTACAAAGGCCCGGGCTTTGGTAATTGACCAATTAGTTGACTCAGCTCGTCTTTTTGAACTGGCGGACCAAGACGCCTTGATTGAGCGTCTCTACCTCGCCAAGCTTAGCGCACCAACCGACGTGAATGCTGCTCAGGCTTATTCTTTTGCGGCATCTGAACGCGTGGCCTTGGCTGCACAAGTGATGATCGAGCAGTCAGATCTTGTCGTTGGCGTCTGGGATGGCGGCAGTACCAGCTTTGTTGGCGGCACAGGCCATACAATCGCGCTCGCTTTGTCGATGGGCACGCCTGTGCTTTGGATCGATGCGCGCAACCCTCGAACTTGGCGTATCTTGAGTGTGCCAGAGCACTTGGCAGCTCTACCGCACTTAACGGGTGAGGTAAGCCAACCACTGGATGATCTGCGCGCCCTTATCGCGTCTGTCCTGCGCCCGACACCGGGAAAGGCAACAACCGAGGGAAGCGACCACGAAGAAGGCTTGCTGGCGCTCGATGCCGAAAAGTGGCGAACGAAGAGCCAATTTTGGTGGCACGGTTATCGCCGGGTGGAAGCGCTCTTTGGTTCTGAGAAAATGGGGGATCGGTTTCGCAACCTCAGCATCCGCTATGAAGACCCAGATGCCATTCTAACCGGTAGCGGAAAAACGCAAATTGAAGCCGCCCGAAATCTACTGCAGCAAGATCCCGGATTTGTAGAGAAAGTATCGGCGGACGTTCTCAAGCGCCTCGCTTGGGCAGATGGCATTTCATCACATTTATCAGATGCCTATCGCGGAGGCATGGTCCTGAATTTCCTTTTCGGTGCATTCGCTGTTGTCGGTGGGATTGCCTATCTGCCGATTGCGTCGAGTGAGCAGAAGTGGATTTTTGCAGGATTTGAACTCGTCCTGCTAGCGGGAATTTTGGCCATTACGTGGATTGGGCAGAAGCGTCGTTGGCACCGTCGTTGGTTTGAGACGCGTCGCGTGGCGGAGTATTTGCGTCATGCCACAATTCTGTTGACGCTCGGCGTTGCCCGGCCCGCGGGTCGTTGGCCCAGGGGAACAAAGACGTCTTGGCCTGAATGGTATGTGCGCCACGGCCTGCGGGATGTCGGGCTGCCCCGTGTGACGATCACATCTTCTTATTTACGAACCG
>CALRLV020000259.1:0-4531 GCA_943368895.1 Ferrovibrio terrae | reverse complement strand
CGTTGGCTTCAGGATTTCGTCCGCGCGAACTTCGCGCAGAAGTTCATAACCAGTCATGGGTTCCATGTTCCAGTCGGAGATCACGAGGCCATATTTGGTCTTCTTCATTTTCTCGAGGGCTTCGCGCCCATCAGCTGCTTCATCGACATTTTCAAAGCCAAGCTGCTTCAAAAGATTGCGAATGATGCGAACCATTGTCTGATAATCATCGACGACCAATACTGGCGCGTTCATATCCACTGCCATACGACTTCTCCTTTGGTGGCTTCGGCCACTCTCACCCCACGGTTGACAACCCTTTACCAGTTGAGCGCTAAAGAAGCGTGAATCACGTTCCAAAAAAGGACATCAGATGCCAAATCCTGCAGCAGGCTATTATTTCGAAGAATTGAGCATCGGTCAGACGGCCGAATCCGCGCGTACGGTAACCGAAGCTGACATCCTGATGTTCGGTGCGGCTTCAGGCGATATGAACCCGGTGCACTTCGACTCTGAGTTCGCGGCAACCACTCGATTTGAAGAGCGCATCGCCCATGGCATGCTGACCGCCAGCCACGTCTCTGCCCTGATCGGGATGCGCTTGCCGGGCCCAGGCTCTGTCTATGTAAGCCAGAGCCTGCAGTTTAAGCGGCCCGTGAAAATCGGATCTACCGTTACAAGCCGCGTTGAGATCACCCAGCTCGACCCTGCGAAAGGCTTTGTCACCCTGTCGACAACCTGCCTAATCGCTGGCAAAGCAGTCCTCAGTGGTGAAGCTGTTGTGATGGTCGCAAAGCGCGAGGGCTAATGCTGAGTTTCGAAACTCGATCTCCCATTCCTCCGGAAGCCCAAGGTGCCAGTGTGGCGCTTGGGGCTTTTGACGGGCTTCATCTAGGCCATGTTGCAGTTCTGCGTGCGGCTCAAGAAGCCTGTCCGGAGCGACCCTTGGCCGTCGCCGCTTTCGAACCACCTCCGAAATGCTTCTTTGCTGGTCCAAATACACCGTCCTTCCGCCTGAACACGCCAAGGCTGAGGGCAGAGCGTGCCGCTGATGTGGGTGCAGAGATCATGTTTGAGATCCCGTTCGACGCCAGCATGGCCAGCATGGCTGCAGAGGACTTCATTACCGACATACTGGTCGCCAAGCTGCAGCCGCGCCACGTCACCGTTGGCCATGATTTCCGTTTTGGCTGTGATCGGCGTGGCGACGGGGCCATGCTGCAAGCCATGGGCGATAAACTGGGCTTTGGCGTCAGCATTGTGGAGCCGGTGTTGGACCATAGTGGCGTACGCTATTCCTCCACCCGGGTTCGCGAAGCCCTTCGAGCGGGCCATCTGGCTATGGTCACAGCCCTACTGGGCCGGCCGTGGCGCGTCGAGGGCATTGTCCAACACGGCGAGAAGCGCGGTCGCACCATCGGCTTCCCGACCGCCAACTTCCATTTAGAAGACCAACTTGCCCCTCGATTTGGTGTCTATGCCGTGCGCGTCAATCGTGTTGGGGACGAGGCGTGGTACAGCGGCGTCGCCAATTTCGGTCGCACCCCGACAACTGGCCTGAGACAGCCCTTGTTTGAGGTCAATATCTTTGACTTTAAGGGTGACCTCTATGGTAGCCGTTTAGAAGTTGGCCTGCATGCCTTCTTACGTCCTGAGATGAAGTTTGCGGGCCTGCCTGAACTGGTCGCGCAAATTGGACGCGATGCAGAAGAAGCCGCACAAATCCTCTCTGTCGTCGCCTAGGCCTGAACGGCGCGGCGATATTCGGCCAATAAATGGTCTTGATCTCGACCTAAACGATAGAGCCAATCCCATGTATAAATGCCGCTTTCATGGCCATCGTCGAAGATAAGCCGGAGGGCATAGCGACCAACTGGTTCGGCCCGCACGATGCTGACATCTTGTTTCCCCGCTACCCACTTCTTGCCTGCGGACGAATGCCCTTGGACCTCCGCTGAGGGGCTTTCCACACGCAAGAGTTCGTAGGGGATGTCAAAGCTCGCCCCATCATCAAAATGGGCCTTGAGGCTCTTGGCCCCGGCCTGAAACGTCATTTCGACCGGCCAAGGGCGATGCAGAGCGGCGGCTGCCACTTCAGGCATCATTTAACTCACGTGCTTCACCAGCTAACATGATCGGTACGCCGTCGCGAATGGGATAGGCCAAACGGGCTGCCTTGGACACCAATTCCCCTCTGTCGCGGTCATAAGTCAGACGGGTGCGAGTCACCGGACACACGAGAATTTCCAAGAGCAGCGGGTCGATTTCGCGCCCTCCACTGGCTGTGCTACTCGCAGCTTCGGTCATTGCAGGGGTCTCTCCTCATCCTCGGCGTCATCGCCGTGGTCACCTTGGTCCATGTCCAATAAGGCAATCAACACATCGCGTCGATCCTCAATTGTTGGAGCCTCCAACAAGGCCTGCTTCTCGATGGGCACGAAGGGGCACAGCGCCGAAAGCGCATTTACAAGAGGCTCAGCTTGAGCTTGATCAATCGAACCCCAATCTGCCTTCAGATTGTTGCGCTCAAGATAGTCGCGCAAAGCCTCCAGCAAGTCCTTGCGGTCAAAACCCGCTAGAGAGCCCGGCGCTTTCAAATCGTCGGCAAAGCTCTGCCAGTCGGCCGTGACTTGGCGATAGGGCGTGGATGCTTGATACTCGCGAGCAACGGCAAAGCGGCAGATCCCGGTCAGGGTAATGAGATAGCGGCCATCATCGGTTTCAGAAAACGACGTCAGCTTGCCCACACACCCAACGCGAGACAGGCCGGGCTTTTCGGCGTCACCCGTGCCATCTGGCTGGATCATCCCAATTAAGCGGTTACCAGCCAAGGCATCATCGATCATATTGAGGTAGCGCGGCTCAAAAATATTCAACGGCAATTGCCCGCGCGGAAACAAAAGAGCCCCGGTGAGAGGGAACACAGGAATAGTTGCCGGGAGGTCCGCGGGTTTGCGATAGACATAACCTGCTACCATGACTTAGCCCTCGTTCTTTGCCGCTGCGGTATTAGGAAAACAAAATAGCTGACAATTTCCGCCGCCCTTGCCGCGTCACCTCAGCCATCGGCCCTGCCGCATCAAAGACTTTCAGCAATTGCTTGCGCGCCGCATCCTCTTGCCACGTGCGGTCTTGTTTGATGATAAAAAGCAAATGCTCCACAGCACCTTCAAAATCGCCCGTCGCAATATGGGCCTTGGCCAATTCAAATCGGGCAGACAGGTCTTCAGGCGCCTCAGTCAAGGCTTCGCTTAAAGCGGCCGGGTCACCGGCCTCTGCCACGTCCAAGATCAGATCAATCTGGGCTTGCACGCTGATCACGTCACTATCTTTGGCCTTTGCTTTGGGGATGGAAGCTAAGATTTCTTGCGCCTTCTCCAGCTCGCCACCCATCACATAGACGCGGGCAAGACCAGCTAGGGCCTTTGGATTTTCTGGGTCGAGGCTGGCCGCTTGCGCATAGGATTGGCCGGCGCCGCCCAGATCACCCAAATCAAGACTTTCTTTCGCAGCGGCCAAAAGCTCATCCACGCCGGCTGGTTGGGCACCGACCAAACGATCCACCAGCGCCTTGATTTGGCTCTCGGGCTGGGCACCCATAAAGCCGTCAACTGGGCGGCCCTTATCGAAAGCAAAGACCGCAGGGATGGATTGCACCCGCAATTGACCGGCAATGGCCGGATGCTCATCAATATTGATCTTCACGAGACGCACTTTGCCATTGGCAGCGCGTACGACTTTTTCCAGCGTCGGCGTCAATGTGCGGCATGGGCCACACCACGGGGCCCAGAAGTCGACCAAGACCGGCGTGTCCATTGAAACATCGATGACATCCGCCTTGAAGGCTTGATCACTGCCGTCTTTGATCAGGCCGGTTGGATCGGCTGTTGGGCCTGATTTGGGTTTTGAACTGCCTAAGCCAATTAGGGCCATGAATGTGTCCGTGCGGTGCGCACGCTCCTCTCACACTGCGTTCTTGAAAACGTCGTTTCAAAATTAGAAATGGGCTTAGCCCTGTCAGGTTGCAAGCGTTTGCCTGTGTTTGATGGACTTCATGTCCAAGGTTCGGCCTGAGGCAATTCGCCTGAGAAGTCACAGCCGAATACCCGACCTCCCCAATTGCGGATAAAGAGGGCTAGATCGGCCTGCGAAACCGCTGTCGTCGCGTCATTCTTCAACGGATGAAAATTGATCGGCTCTGCCGCCAATAAAGCCTGGTCTAGGACTAAAGTAACTTTTCGGCCCGGATCATTGATCAGCGCAAATAGCGTCACAGAGCCGGGCGTGACGCCCAACAACTCTAATAGGTGCTCCTCGCTACCAAAGCTCAAGCGCGCACAGCC
Organism: Ferrovibrio terrae; assembly: GCA_943368895.1. Classification (GTDB taxonomy): domain Bacteria; phylum Pseudomonadota; class Alphaproteobacteria; order Caulobacterales; family Aquidulcibacteraceae; genus Aquidulcibacter. Next base: position 209 of record CALRLV020000259.1, on the reverse strand, counting down.
CAAGGTCTTGTGCAGCTGATTAAGGCGCACCTGCGTCTGCCCCAAAGCACAGACCAAAAAGAAAGCGCCGTCCTTATCTTTGAGGAACAGGTTCTTCGTATGTCCGCCGGGCATTGCGGCCTTTATATCAGCCCCCTCCTCCACCGTAAAAACCGGGCGATGATCCAACGTGTGATGCGCGATGCCCAAACGGTCGAAAAGCGCGAATA
>CALRLV020000258.1:0-4594 GCA_943368895.1 Ferrovibrio terrae | reverse complement strand
CAGCGCTTGCATTGAGGGCCATGGGCCGCTCACGTGCGTCTAGGACCGCGATCTCATTGCCTAGGCCATTCATTTTTGCGAATTTCATGATGCGTATTTAGGCTCGTTTGACGTGAAGTAAAACACCAAGTGGAAACCATCTTCATGCTTTGGTGATGTTAAATGACAAATAATTAATGCAATGCCCCCGTTCCGCCGCATTTGCACCCAGATCGCGCCACAAGCGGGGTTGATAACGTCATTGTCGGTTGGACAGCAGAACATCTCGCAGGTTCTGGTTTCCCAACAGCCCCCCCAGCCCCCCTCCAGGGTCTGCGGACTGCAGTTCAACCGACGCACAAGTTTTTTTCCATCGACACTGCGCCCTAATCCATTATCCCTTCTTTGCAAAAGCAGAGAAGGGATTTTTTTTGACCCAAAGATTGGCTGGCCGTCGCGCCATTATCACCGGGGCCGCTTCCGGCATTGGGCTCGCTACCGCAAAACTATTCGCGCAGGAGGGGGCGATGGTTCTGGCGGTTGATCTGCCAGGCGATAAACTGGTGCAAGCCTTTGAAGGGTCCGGCATTGTGACCCACGGCCAATCGGTCAGTGATTCGGATGCGCCAGACCAAATCCTTGCAGCAGCCCATGCTCATTTAGGCGGGGTCGATATCCTCTTCAACAATGCGGGTATTGCGACCAATAGTTTGGTGGAGCGGACCAGTGACGCCGATTGGGACCAGACCTTAGATGTGAACTTGCGCGCCATGTTCCGCCTGACGCGCGCGGCCATACCAGATTTAAAGGCCAGTGCTGCTGGTCGGATCATTAATACCGCCTCTGTCATGGCAGAAGGTAGCGGCATGGGACTGGCGGCTTATTCGGCGTCTAAGTCTGGTGTGCAGGGCTTTACCCGCGCAGTGGCGATTGAGCTCGGCAAATATGGTGTCACCGCCAATTGGCTGCTGCCCGGAGCCATTCGCACCGGCATGACTCAAGGCATTTGGGAGCAACGGCCAGAGATTGCCGATACATGGGCCAACAAGGCCGTCTTGCGCCGCTTAGGCGAGCCAGACGATATCGCCAAAGTCGCCCTCTTCTTAGCTAGCGCGGACGCTGGTTTCATCACAGGCCAAGGCCTTTGCGTCGACGGTGGCCTGTCCCTGCGCGTCGGGGGTTAGGCCATGTTGATTAATTTTGCCGAGCCCATGGTGTGGTTCTGGTTGTTGTCCGCCAGTGCGGCCGCGCTCTATGGCCTGATCTTCAACAAGCAGGCACCCAGCCCGTTACGTACCTTGATGAAGACCGCGGCCGTAGCGGGCCTCGCTTTGGTGGTTTGGCAAGCGCAAGGGCCAAGCTTCTTGTTATTTGCCTTAGCGGCCAGTGCGGTGGGGGACTTGCTGCTGGCAGGGCCGGGCGAGAAGCGCTTTATGGCGGGCGTCGCCGCCTTTGCCATCGCCCATGGCTGCTATATCCCGCTATTTCTTGAGTTTGGTGCCTTTAAGCACGGGGTAGGGGCTTGGCAGGTCGTGGCCGCCCTAGTCTTGCTGTTCACGAGTGCCAGCCTCTTGTTCGGGGTCCTGTGGCGGCATTTGGGGGCGATGAAGGGGCCCTTGAGCGCCTATTTCGTCATCATTCTGGCGATGTGCTTCTCGGCCCTTGCTTTGCCATCGAGCCCCTATCTGACCTATGCCGTGATTGGTGTGGTCGCGTTTGCAACGTCGGACATGATCTTGGGGTTTGAGCTGTTTGCCCTCAAACCAGACTCACCTTGGCACCGTGTGACGAGCCCAGCGGTCTGGACCCTATATTATGGCGGTCAAGCGTTGATCACGCTCGGCATTTTAAACGAATGGGGCGCTAGGCTGGTGGCGGGCCAAGCGGTTTAGCCGTCTTGGTCTGGGCATCGCGCAGGGTGATGTAGATGGTGGAGATGATTACGATGGCGGCCCCCACCATCGCTAAGGTGTCGGGGACCTCGTGGAAGAAAATGACGCCTGCACCCGCCACCAAGGGCAAGCGAATATAATCAATCAAGCCCATCAAAGAAGCCTCCCCCGTCGATAAGGCTCGCACATAGCAAGATTGGGCTGCAACTCCGGCAAAGCCCATCGCAATCAAAAGGCCCATGGTCTGCAAATCAGGCAAGACAGGGTCGAGGATCAGAAAGGGTAAACCCGCCAAGGTGGTGAACACATTGCCATAGACCACCAGCGTCAAAGACGAATGATCCTTGGTCAAATCCTTGACCGTGACGAGGGCAAAGGCGAAGGCAAGCGCCGACACAAGTGCTGCCAAAGTTGCTGGATCAATGGCTGTCGCATGGGTTGAAAAGTCGGGCTTGGTCATCATTAAAATGCCGAGGAAGCCGATGCCGACGGCCGTCCAGCGCCGCCATGCGACTTTCTCTTTCAAGATCACCACAGCCAGTATGGTCATGAACAGCGTGCGGGAAAAGCTCAAGGCCTGACTTTGCGCCAGCGGCAGATGCACCAGCGCGTAAAAGCCCGCGAAAAAGCCAATTGTTCCATAGCTGGAGCGCAGCAAGAGCTTTCCGGGTCTGCTCGTCTTCCAAACTTTGGGCCCGGCCATCAAAGCAAAGGGCAATACTGCCACCACACCTGCGAGCGAACGCCAGAAGATCAACATGGCGACACTGGTGGTCGAACCTAAGCCCTTGGCCAGCACCGCCATCACCAAAAAGCCCGCTGCCGAGCCCAACATCCAAAGTGCGCCAAGGGCATTGGGAGAGAGCGGTGGTTTCTTCTGGGGGGAACTGACGGCCTGATCCATGAAATGCCTGAACTAGCCCTGTGGCGTCGGCAAAGCGTCGCCAAAGATTGAGGCCATGGGGGAGGGGGCGGCAGGGTCCCACGCATGGCGTGGACCGACCGTGATCCCGCCATCGACGACCACATGCGTGCCCGTCATAAAGCTGCCCGCATCACTCATCAAAAGCAGAACGGCTTCAGCAATATCATTGGGCTGCCCCGCCCTGCCAATCGGTTGGGCTGCCCCGCCTTGATGGGCAATCAGGGCGGCGAGTTGATCGGCTTGTTCGCGAGGTAGGCCCAGAGCGGTGCCGAAAATGGACGTCGCAATCAGGCCGGGGCAAATCGCATTGACCCGAATGTTTTTCGCACACAATTGGGCCGCTGCCACTTTGCTGAAATGGATCACTGCTGCCTTGGCGGTTGAGTAAGCAATCGGCCCCCACCCAGCTTCAAGGCCGGCAATGGAAGCGGTATTGACGATCGAGCCACCGCCGCGCTTGGCCAGATGCGGCACGGCATGCTTGGATCCGTAAAAGACCGAAGTCACCAGCACATCAAAGATTGCTTTCCAGTCTTTGGACTCAACTTCTTCCAATGGGCTCATAATGCCGGCTGAGCCTGCATTATTGAAGAGGCCATCGATCCCGCCAAAATGGCTTGCTGCATCGTCGAGTATGGCTTTGACTTGTGCTTCATCGGTGACGTCGCAATGGCGATAGATCAGACGATCCTTGAAACGGGCTTCCAGATTGGCCCCTTTTTCATCTTGAATATCGGCAGCCAGAACAAAGGCACCTTCCTCAATCAAGCGCTCAACCGTTCCGAGGCCAATGCCACTGGCAGCCCCTGTCACGACAATGACCTTGTCTTTTACACGTCCAACCATGGCTTTACTCCCTGAATTTTTATAGGGCACCGTCTAGAGCGGTGCTTTATTATCAATTTCGTATGAGGTCAGATTGGGATCGCCCAGCCCAAGATCATTCCATTTGCCGCGCCAGATTTTCGTATGATTGGCTTCTCGATGGCGCTTGAGTGACGCCATATCTGTCCAAATCTCGAAGACGCGGATCGTCATCGGGTCGAAGGCATCCACCGCATAGGTATAAAGCTCACACCCATCTTCTGCGCGAGATGCCGTCGACATCGCTGCCATAGCTGCCAAAACGGGCAAGGTAACACCTCTTCTTGCCCGCAAAGTCCCGGCCACAATCACAGCGCCGGGAGGCTTTGGTTCGGTCATAACGTTACAACAACCTTTCCAGTGGCTTTGCGGTCCATAAGATGACGGATCGCTTCAGCGCCCTTGTCCAATGGGAAATGTGCCGAAACATGCGGTTTGATTTTTCCCGCTGCATATAACGCCATTAGTTCGGCGATGTTCTCCTGATTCGCTTTCGGGTTGCGCGCAGTAAATGCGCCCCAGAACACGCCAACGATCTGGCAGGACTTCAAAAGCGTTAGATTAAGCGGAATGGAAGGAATCCCTGCTGGGAATCCAATCACCAAGAAGCGACCTTCCCAGCCAATGGCGCGCAAGCTGGCTTCGGCATAAGCACCACCCACGCCATCATAAATTACATCTGCGCCATTGGGGCCGCAGGCTTTTTTGAACAAATCTGCCAAGGCTTTTTTGCCTTCAGCATCAAATTCGCCCGTTGGATAGACGACGCCCTCATCTGCGCCATGGGCGAGGCAGACGTCGACTTTTTCCTGGGTCGAGCAGGCGGCAATGACTTTGGCGCCCATGGCTTTACCCAGTTCAACGGCTGCAAGGCCAACCCCGCCAGCAGCCCCCAGCACCAACAAAGTCTCACCGGCTTTCAAGTGCCCGCGGT
>CALRLV020000257.1:0-4600 GCA_943368895.1 Ferrovibrio terrae | reverse complement strand
GGCGTGAGGCGGCGGCCGCACTTCTCGACCGCACACCCGCACCCACCGCCATCATCGCCAGCAATGACCAAATGGCCTTGGCGGCACTAGACATTGCCCATGAGCGCAATCTCTCTGTGCCACGGGACTTATCTCTGATCAGCTTCGACAATACCCCTGTCGTGCGCTTCACCAGCCCGCAATTAACCGCGGTGGATCAACCCATTGCGGCCACTTTCTCCAAAGCGGTTGAGCTTTTGATCCATCAAGCAACGTCGCCAAGTGAACAGCCCTATCTGGTGCTAGGTTCCCTTGTCGAGCGGGCAAGCACTGCTCCGCCCAAGGCTTGATGCGTCAGAAGACCCAAGCGTTCAAAGGCTTGTCAGCCTTACGATAAGCCATACACTGGCGATATGACGCGCACTTTGCCAAGACTGTTGCGGATCGGCCTTCTTTTGCCGTTGGTGCTGGGGCTTGCGGGCGGCTGTCAGCATCCGGCAGGGGGAAAGCCTGTTATCCTTGAGACGGTCCAAGCCCCTTCGGCGGATTTGTTGCCACCTGCAAAATCCAGTTTGACCCTGCTGCAATGGAATGTTGGCTATGCGGGCTTGGGAAAGGATGCTGATTTCAAGGCCGATGGTGGAAAGCGCATTTTGCCGCCTTCTAAACAGAGTGTGGACCGCAATCTTGGAGGCATCACAAATCGGCTCAAGTCGTTAGAGGCCGATATCTATCTGTTTCAGGAATTAGCACGTCCCGGCATGCTGACCTATGGCCGCGATGTTGTGGAACAGGTTGGGGCGGCCTTGCCGGGCACGTTGATGATGTTCAGCGCGGACATAGACCATGGCTTACCCCGTCTAAAACATGGGCTCGGTGTGGCTAGCCGGGTTGGATTAGAAGGCCAAAAGCTCGTTCGCCTTCCTGATGAGCCAAAGCGGATGGCAGGCTTTGTGGCGCGGCGCTACCATGTGCAGGTGCTTGACCTGCGCGTCGAAAATGAGCCCTGGACCTTGATCCATCTCCATCTTTCCGCCTTTGATTCAGGCAGCGTTCGAGACGCCCAATTCCAAGCGGTTTTGAAACTAGCTGAGGAGGCTTATGGGCGTGGTCATCATGTGGTTGTACTTGGGGATTGGAACATGCGTTTTGCCCCAACCCAATTTCCCTACACCGCCGATCCGGCTGCACAATTCTGGATCCGGGATTTGCCACGGTCACAAATCCCCTCCGGCTGGCATCTTGTCTTCGATCCGCGGACACCCAGTGTGCGCACCAATGAGCAAGCCTATGTGGCCGGACGAAACTACACCACGATTATCGATGGTGCGCTGGTTTCGCCGGATGTTGAGGTTGTGAGTGTCACAACCAGCGACACAGGCTTTGTCGATACTGACCATCAGCCTGTGCGCTATGTGTTGCGGGCCAAGCCTAAAGACTAGGATTGATCAAATACTTCTCGCCAGTGGCCTTGCGGGCATAGGCGGTCACATGGTCGGGATGGAGGGCTTCGGCCAAAGACAGGGTTGAGGTGTAATGGCTGGCAAAAGTGGTGGTCAGCTCACGCGCCACGCGTTGGCGCAGACCCAATGCTGCTTCTAGGCCGATCTTCTGCAAGAAGGGCGTCAATAAAAAGCCGCTGACACTCCACGATAGGCCAAAGCCACGATCCAATTCGGTCGGGCGCAAGTCTAGGCCGCCATAAATATAGACTTGCTTGAAGGTAGACGAGCCATAGCGGCTATATTCCTTCGCATTGCGATTGGCGGCGGCTTCCATGGCGTGCAAGATGGAATTAGCCAAACGCCCACCACCGATTGCATCAAAGGCGATGGTGGCTTTGGTTTCGGTCACAGCGTCTGTCAGATCGGCTTGGAAGGTTTCAGAGGTTGAATCCACGACATATTTTGCGCCAATATCTTTCAAGATTTGGGCTTGCTCGGCACTGCGCACGATATTAACCAAGGGAACATTATCGGCGAGGCAGATTTTGTTGAGCATTTGGCCAAGGTTGGAGGCTGCGGCGGTGTGCACAAGGGCAACATGACCCTCCCGCTTCATCGTTTCGACCATGGCAAGCGCCGTTAGCGGGTTCACAAACATGGAGGCACCATCGGCAGAGGTTGCTCCCTCGGGCAGGGGCGAACAATCACGGGCCAAAAGCTTGCGGTAGGTCGCATACATGGAGCCGCCAAACATGCCGACTTTCTTGCCTAGCATGGCAGCAACATTGGCCCCGGCACGTACGACGGTGCCTGCGCCTTCATTGCCAACGGCCATAGACGCATCCAAGCGCGGCTTCATCATGCCCATGCGGGCGGGTGGGATGGTTGCGGTCAGGACAGGCCGGTCTGGCGTGCCGCTAGCCACCAAGGTCGCCATGTCTGCAGGGCCAAGCAAGAGGCCCAGATCTGACGGATTGATCGGCGAAGCTTCAACTTGAACGATCACTTCATCGGGGCCTGGCTCGTCGATCGCAACCGGTTCGAGATTGAGGATCAATTTTCCGTCCGAAGTCACGGTAGACCGCAATTCAAGGCCGTGCAGTTGGGTGTCGCTCATGGTGTTTTCTCCGCAAGTTATGATTTTGACCCTTTGCTAACGCACCCGGGCAGACTTGTCGCGGAAAATCGCAGGCCAGAGCTGGCCCCTTCTCTTGCCCCCATAGACATTGCTCGCAATTGCGTTACCAAGATGGGTCAAGAGTGCAGCTTCATAAGCGCTCAAGGGGGCAACATCATGCAAAAAAGTGGCAAGATCGGCCTAGCGGCTGGTCTCTTGATCCTGATCCTGTGTGGGGTGGCTTATGCAGCCGGTGTGCGCTTGGCATTATTCCCAGAAGCCATCAATCCGGCCCCCTATCTTGAGAAAGCCAAGGCTTATGACGCGCTAATTGAACGCGATAAATTTGGCGTGCCCCATATTTCAGGGCCGCGTGACGTCGATGTCGCGTTTGGCATGGGCTATGCGCACTCAGAAGATGATTTTGCCACGATCACTGAAGCGGTCCTGACGACGCGCGGCACCATGAGCGAAACCAAGGGCAAGGATGCCGCCGTTGGCGATTATCTGGTGCAATTGCTGAAAGTCTGGGACAGCGTGAATGCGGGCTATGAGCGCGAAGTCACGCCCGAAGCCCGCGCAATCATGCAAGCCTATGCCGATGGCATCAATTTATATGCCGCGCAAAACCCAGCCAAAGTGCCGAGCGGACTATTGCCTCTGTCCGGCAAGGATGTGGCGGCGGGTACTGTGTTTCGCGGGCCGTTCTTCTATGGCTTGGATAAGGTCTTCAAGTCGATCCTAGAGCCCGCGACTGGGCCGGATAAAGCCCCTCCCAAAGGCTCTAACGGGATTGCGATTGCGCCCAAGCGCTCCACCGATGGCGTAACCCGACTTCTGGTCAATTCGCACCAGCCCTATGATGGCATGGTGGCGTGGTATGAGGCGGTGCTTGACAGCGGTGAAGGCTGGCATGTCGCGGGTGGCTTTTTTCCTGGTTCTCCCTTCATGTTGCACGGCCATAATGCCCATCTGGGTTGGGCTAGCACGGTCAATAAGCCCGATTTGGCAGACGTCTACCGCCTGACCACTGACCCTAAAAAGCCGGATCAGTATCTCTTGGACGGCAAATGGGTAAAGTTTGAAAAGAAGGTCGCCACCTTCCGCGTGAAAATCTGGGGTCCGATCCTATGGACCGTGAAGCGCGACCTTTTGTGGTCCGTGCATGGCCCCGCTCTTGAGACCGATCACGGCATTTTTGCTGTCAGCTATGCCGGGCAGGGGGAGTTGCGTCAGCCTAATCAATATATGGCTATCAATAAGGCCAAGACTCTTGCCGAATGGCGTGCTGCCATGGCGATGCAGGCGCTGCCCAGCATCAATTTCATCTATGCCGATGATGCGGGCAATGTCGGCTACCTCTCCAATGGTCAATTTCCAATCCGCAAGGATGGCGTGGACTGGCTGGGCATTTTGCCTGGGGACCGCAGCGATCTTTTGTGGCAGGGTCGCGTGGCATTCGACAAGCTGCCCCAGCTTTGGAACCCCCAATCGGGCTTAGTCTTCAATTCCAACAATAGTCCATTGGTGGCGACCGACGGCCCAGACAATATCCGCCCTGAAAGCCTTGGTGCCCATTTAGGCCTGCAAACCAATATGACCAATCGCGCTTACCGCGTGCTGGAAACCTATGCTTTGGACCCTTCCATCTCTGCCGAAGAGTTTGAGGCCTATAAGTATGACCTAGCTTTCAGCGATAAGAGCATTTTGGCGGGTCTGATCCGCGAAGCTTTGACCTATGATGCAACAGGCAATCCTGATTTGGCCGAAGCCCAGAAGATCCTAAAGGCTTGGGACCGCTCTACTGATCGCGCCAATCGCGGTGCAGCTTTGGCCGTCTTGATGGGCCAACCCATTGGGCGCGCCGCAGAAAATGGCGAGCCTTTGCCACCCCTACGGCCCGCATTGGATGCCGCCATCACCCAACTCAAAACCCACTTTGGCCGCCTCGATCCCACGTGGGGCGAGGTCAATCGCTATCGACGCGGGACGCTCGACCTACCCGTGGACGGTGGACCGGATGTCTATCGCGCTGTCTATGGTGCCACCCAAAAAGACG
>CALRLV020000256.1:0-4606 GCA_943368895.1 Ferrovibrio terrae | reverse complement strand
CCAACACAATGATGACAGCGACGGGGCTGACAGGGTGAATAGCCCCGCGAGGAAGACTACCGGGGCTCAGGGGCAGCGACCGTGCCCGCCCCAAAACATGGGCGATCCATGACGGCATTGTTAAACTTACGTTAGATTGCCTTGAAATTTGCCGATCCGCGTTGACGAAGTGGGCGGTATGGGGTGGAAGAGGATTAGCGGCCCTCCCCGGATGCCGTCAAAGAGGTGATTAGCCTTGCGACTTCGATTGACCATGATCGCCGCAGCCGCCCTATTGGGTAGTTTTGGAGCGGCAGGCACGATGAACGGCTTGTGGGCCACGTCAGATGCACGCGCGCATAGCTTAGATGGCGTGAAGCTCGCCTTTGGTTTGCCTTATGGCAACACGACCACGCACAAGATTCAGATGAGCGACTCGACCGCGTTTGCCGCGACAAACAGCCACAAATGTCTGGGCCAGCCCGTCGCAGCCGCACCCCACAAGAATCTCGTTGCAGAGATTTTCCAAAGACCGCGTGTGCGCGCTATACCCTCCATTGTGATGGCCGACGCAGCCCCCCACGCTCATGCCTTCAGCCCGGTTGCAGCGCCTGCGCCGCCTGAACCACCAGAGCCACCTTTAGCTGCAGAGCCCCCGACAGCGCCGGCCTCCCCTGCGCCAGCATTTGCTGCACTTAGCGCTACCCTCAATTCGCCCGGCGCGGTGAAGGGCTTGATGGCGCTTGCTGAAGCAGATGCAAGCCGATCTGCGAAACTCGCGTCACGCGCGGCGGAGGCCGCTGTTGCATCCGAGCAAGCCCAAGCGGCCACTGAGGTTCAGATCAGTCTTAAGAGGCAAGTAATTGTCACCCAAAGCCAATATGAAGGCCTAGAGCGTGAGTTGGATCAGGCTTTGGCGCGACTGGAAGTGAGCCAAGCTTTGGCCGCTCGCGTCAATGAAAGTGATCCATCCTTTTTCGTCCTTCGAGCGGATGGCAAGAAGTTCTGCGGCACGCCTCAGGCAGGCGAGGCATGCACTTTATTGAGCCCGACAGATATTGCCCGCATCCGCTCTGACGTTGCAGCGCAAGTTAAGCTGGCCAATAATGAGCTACGCCAAGTTCAAGCCAAGCTTGCCCGCGCACGTCTGTCCGACGGCTGAGATGTAAGCCAATCTCCAAAGCGTTCTTAGCTGCCGCTTGCGGCCAAGATTATTGAGCTAATGAGGTGGTTTGCATGGCTGGGGCTGCGTCTGGCAATTGCACCCGGATGGTTGCAACTTGAGGACGCTCCGCCAAAGCGACAGCGGTCAAGCTTGGGCGGTCAGCTTCAGCCAAAGCATAAGCGATCAGTGTATTGACGCAATGCGTCTCATTCACCACCCGATCACGGCGTGCTGCCTCGGCACACATTTTGGTCGCAGCTTGCTCAATCTGCTTGAAAACCACTTCAGGCGCAGCATTGACCGCAACCTTTTGATCCGCGATTTCTGCTTGCGCCGAACCAGCAGCTAAAACCGCAAAAGCAATCAGTCCAACAAAACGGTGTGCCATGGTTATCTCCTAACTGACCCACAAAATTGCGCGACCCATCTGTCCCGTCTCTTGAATGTGACACTAAAGTGACTGCGTGACAACACTTATATGACAAATATATGACTTTCAAGCGACATATTTGTAAAATTTGGATATTAGCCGATATAAATCAACCTACTAGTATCCCAGAGAATGTAATAAAATCGTCATAGAACCTTCGGAAAAGGTCCTTGAAGGCTTATTAAAGCCGAAAGAATTTCGCTGTATCCTTGGGGAACATAGGGAGAAAAGCTATGCGAGCCTTCGGCAGCCCGCCAGATTTAAGCGCCATCAAGGCAAGTTATATGATTAGCCTAAAGGCTGACCTCAACACGCTAGAGGGGCTGCAAAGTGAAGTCGATTTTGGCTTTGCAGAGCCCAGAACCTATGAAGAATTACGCCGCCTCGCCCATGTTCAAGCCGGCAATGCCGAAACGTTTGGATTTAGTGCATTGGGTAATTCGGCCCGGGCGGTAGACATCCAATTGAGCGAAGTACAGGGTCCATCCGAACAGCTTCCGCACTTGATCGGCACGTGGCGGAAAGAACTTCAAAGCGCCTGCCAAAGCTAGGAAGATGCCTTACACTTCAGCGACGAAGATATGGCGTGAAGTTGCAGTGCGAGTCTAGACAGCGCCACATTTGCGGCCATAAGCAATCAGCTTGCGTTCAGAAAGAAATTCCTAGCATAGGGCTTGTCTGAAAGCCGAAATGAAAGAAATTCTGATGTCAAAACTTTTACTGGTGCGCTCGATTGCAGCCCTATGCGTGCTTGCAACCCCCAGTATCGCACAAAACGGTCCCGCCCAAAGCCTGCTCACCACGTTGGGCCCAGGGCAAAGCCGATCAGTCGACATTTCCCTGCGAGCCAGAATTGGTCCGTTGGAGCTGGCGCGTGGGTCGTTCAAAGTTAGTTTGACACAAGATAGCTATACGGGTGAGGCGACCTATCGCACGTCTGGTATTGCGGCCTCCTTCAACAATGATGCGGGTGTGGCCACGGTCAAAGGTGCGATTGACAATGGCCAATTAAAGCCGCGCGCCTTCGTCAATCAGGAAACTAATGGTAAGAAGCGCCGCATCACCATGAATTTCGCGGGCCGTTCCGTGGATGTAACGGCTGCGCCCATGTGGGGCAATATGGGCTTTCCGCCAGCGACTTTGGCCCAGAAGCTTGAAGCCGTCGATCCCGTGACGGGCCTGATGGAGTTGTCGCTCGTCACGGGCCGCGATGCGGGTCGGGCCTGTGGCGGTGCCGTGAAGATTTTTGACGGCAAGCGGCGGTATGATATTCGCACCCAATATGTCGGGATCGAGAATGTATCTACCCCAGCCTATAAGGGTCCTGCGACCTATTGCCGGGGTACCTATACCGAAGTGGCCGGCTTTAATCAGAAGAAGCAGGGCGAATCTCGCGACCCAATTCGCCTTGAAATCTGGCTGGCTGACGTCGGTAAGATGGGGGTGTCGGTTCCCGTCCGCATGACAGGTTCGAAGGGCATTTATACCGCCGTGCTCTACGCCGACCGTGCCGTCGTCCGCTAAAAGTCAGGTCAGACGTCTGGCAGAAGGCCGCTATCTTCGGGGTCGCCAACCTTTTTGATCAAAGCGGCCTTAAGCTTCTTCATCGCCTGATGTTCAATCTGACGGACCCGCTCTTTCGAGATGCCCATCCTCACGCCTAAGGATTCCAGCGTGGCACCTTCATCGGTCAAGCGACGCTCTTGGATGATTGCCAGTTCGCGCGGATTGAGGGACTTCAGCGCTTCTTGAATCCAATTGGTGCGCCGTTCAGTATCGGTGCGCTCCATCACGTCTTGATCGGGCAAAATGCCTTCGTCCGGCAAGAGGTCTTGCCACTCGCCGCCGCCATCGACACCATCGGACATCGGGGCGTTCAACGACCGGTCGTTGGCCGACAAGCGCGAGGCCATTTGCTCAACTTCCCGCTCACTCACACCCAATTTCGTGGCGATAATCTCGCGATTTTCGCGGGTCATCATGGCTTCGCCCGTGTCACTGATGAGCGCACGGAGACGGCGGAGATTGAAGAAGAGCGACTTTTGCGCCGCCGTCGTGCCAGTACGCACAATCGACCAATTGCGCAGGACGTAATCCTGAATGGCTGAGCGGATCCACCAAGCGGCATAGGTCGAAAAACGGACTTCGCGATCGGGCTCAAAGCGCGCTGCTGCCTGCATCAAGCCAATATTGCCTTCTTGGACTAGGTCGCTCATCGGCAAGCCATAATTGCGAAAGCGGGCCGCCATGGAGATCACCAGCCGCATATAGGCGGTCGTAAGTTCGTGGAGCGCGCGCTCATCCTGATGGTCGCGCCATTTGATGGCAAGCTCACGCTCGTGGTCATGCTCAAGAAGAGGCGCTTTCATAGCCTGTTTGACAAACCGGCGCGTTGCGCTTTGGGCTTCGGCTGTCTCATACGTGGCCATTTGATCTCTCCGATCCGTGTCCGCACCTGATTTGGTTATGAGCATTACGCGCTACGGGCTGGATTGGATCAGTCGTTATGACAAATCCATGACTGGAGAACTGCAATTTGGGTGAGAGTCTTTCAGCTCCGCGTCAGCCAGATGACCGGACAAATACGGCAGGCGGGAAATCGCTGTCCATCTGCACTTCTAAGGACCGGATATTGCCCTTCATATCAGCTTGGAAGGCGAATTTTACATCGAGGAGATCGTCGTCATCCTCGCGGACTGGCAGGCCATTGAAAACATCATAATGCCAATGATTTAGACGGATTGGCATCTCATTATAGGTACCTACCAAGCCCGTATCGTCGAGCTTAACAATCCATGTGCCATAGCCCTTGTGAACAAATGTGCCAACAAAGGCATCAAGCCCGCGCGAAGGCGTCGTGTTGGGGATAGGCGTAGGTGGCGCTTGTATCGCGGCTTTGGCTTCATTCGCGTCGCGACGGGCAAGGCCACGCGCGGACCAATTGGCGGGCTCTAGCCCCATCAACCGATCAAACAAATCCAAGCTGACATGACCCGGCAAGGGTGTGCCACGCATATTGGCAAAGGCGATAA
>CALRLV020000255.1:0-4621 GCA_943368895.1 Ferrovibrio terrae | reverse complement strand
CTGAGCGATCATGGCCTTTATGCCATCTTCCAAAGCTATAGCCCCGGCGATCATGGCTGCATAATTGGTCTCAGTCATGACGTCCTGCAGGCAAGCGCGTAATGCTGCCATTTGTAGAGCAGAGCCTGACAAGGTTGTGCCAACACCGGAATGTCCTGCGGGAATCTGGGCGCGCACTTGCTCGATCCCACGCTTCACGTCTGCGGTGAACCCCCAGACGCCGGTCGGAATGCCACCAGCGACCGCTTTGCCCGCAACCCAAATGTCTGGCTCAAGGCCATAGGTCCCCGTCCAGCCGCCGGGACCGGTCGAAAGCGTGTGGGTTTCATCAATCAATAACAGACTGCCTTGGGCACGGCTTAGGCGACGCACCTCGTCCAGAAAGCCCGGCGCTGGTGCCACCATCCCGCAATTGGTCAAGGCAGGCTCCATAATGACGCAAGCGATTTCGTCTCGCCTCAGCGCAGCCTCTAAAGCTTCGACATCATTAAAGGGCACGCACGTGGTTACTGCTGCCAAATCATAGGCTTGGCCCCATAGACTGGGCTTGGCGACCGTCCGGCCAGCCGTCAGATTGACCGCCGTCTCATCCACTGCACCATGATAACAGCCATCAAACACAAGAATTTTAGCCCGCTTGGTAATTGCCCGCGCCGCGCGAAGGGCAAAGCGATTGGCGTCAGAAGCCGTCAAAGTGATCTGCCAATAAGGCAGGCCGAATTTAGCCTGCAGAAGGCTACCGACCTCTTCCACATCCGCCGAGGGCAACATGGAGGTCAAGCCCCGCGAGGCTTGAACTTGCACAGCCTTTGCGACGGGTTCTGGATTGTGCCCAAACATAGCCCCTGTATCGCCCAAGCACAGGTCGGTGAGAATATGGCCATCAAGGTCCGTCAGGCTGGTGCCGCTTGCTCGCTGGACAACCAATGGGAAAGGCATGGGCCAGTCCAGCATCCAATGCTGGGGAACGCCGCCAAAGAAGCCGTTTTCTTGATTTGCGCGTGCCGCAGATAGAGGACGGCTTTGCCGATAGGCCGCGCTTTCACGCGCCTTAAACTGCCTCAATTTCTCCCTGACGATTGGCACATTCCACCTCAGAATTTGTTATAACGTTCTAGGGGTGGGGTTGGTCAAGCCAAAAACGGGATTAAATGCGCTTTATCATCCAATCGAGGCCATCTTGCACATCTGCGGCAATAGATGCCCTCAATCCAGCTTCATCACCGGCCTCAAGTGCCTTTAATGCGTCGCCATGGCGATCAGATAGATCGAGATCATTAACGGCATCAGGAAACATCAAACGCATAAAGGGACCAAAACGCACCCAAATGCTTTCAATCATCGGCACAACGACGTTGGACGGACAAGCCCGATAAAGCCCGAAATGGAAGGCATGATTACTGGACATATAGCATACGATGTCGCCTTGCCGCAGCGCCGCATTCATCGCATCATTAGCCTCAGTCATGGCTTGAAGATGCTCGGCAGTAATGAAGGGCAATGCCCTTGCTGCAGCCTCCGGCTCCAAGAGCGTGCGTGCACGCATCAATTCCATAATCCCGGTCCGGTCCATTTCTGGCACCGTGATCCGCCTAGTTGCCCCCATGCTTAAGGCATGTTCAGCCGTTAGGCGCCAGACTGCATCGCGCACAGGGGTGACGCTGCCGCCTAATTCGGTTGCGAGGGACCGCAAGCTGAGACTGTCACCGGGCGCAAAGGCCCCACGCGACAATCGCGCCCGTAATTCTTGGTATATCGCCTCGTGCAGAGGCTCTGCACGGTCGACACTTTCTCCAGCGAGGGTCTCAGTTTCTGACATTTGGCTATTGTTGGTTTATTTTGCGTGGTCTGTCGATCATTTTCCGATCACAAAACTTGGCAAGCAGACTCAAATGACAGACGCGGCAGGCGGGGAAACAAATCCTTGTCTGTTCCATGACCCAAATTGACAAGGAAATTAGATTTCCAGCCGTTCTCGCTGAAGAAAGCCCGATCTACGCCGGCATTGTCAAAGCCGCTCATCGGGCCGCAATCGAGCCCGAGCGCGCGGGCCGCCATCATCAAATAGGCCCCTTGTAGCGTGCCATTACGGAAGGCAGCTTCTGCGCCACCATCAGGCATGCCAGAAAACCACTTAGCCGCATCTGGATTATGCGGGAACAGCTCTGGGATTTTGTCGTAGAACTTTGGGTCACTTGCGATGATCACCGTCCAAGGTGCCGACATGGTCTTTTCGACATTGCCGGGGGCCAAATAGGGCTTAAGTCTAGCCTTACCTTCTTCTGAGCCGATAAAGGCAAAGCGAGCGGGCGAACAATTGGCGCTGGTCGGGCCCCATTTCGTGAGATCATAGACCGCACGCATCAAGCTTTCTGGCAAAGTCTCCTCGACCCAACCATTGCGAGTGCGGGCATCCACAAACAATTGATGCAAAGCTATATCGTCAAGCGCGCCCATCACAATCCCCCTTCAAAACTAGCAATTGGTCTACAGAGCCTGTTCAACCCGCAACACTTCAGGGACATAATGCTTCAGCATGTTCTCAATCCCCTGCTTCAATGTGATCGTCGAGGACGGGCAGCCAGCACAAGAGCCGCGAAGCCTCAGATAGACGGTGCCGGTTTCTGGCTCAAAGCGGTCGAAATCAATGTCGCCACCATCTTGTGCAACAGCAGGGCGCACACGCGTTGCCAGCAATTCTTCGATCTCGCGCACGATCTGGGCCGCATCACCACTATAAGCACCTGCTGAAGAAGATGGTTCGGCCGTGACGCTGCCAGTCATCACAGGCACACCCGAGACAAATGTGTCCATGATCGCACCCAAGAGCGATGGCTTAATATGTGGCCAGTCGATCTCGGCATCTTTCGTTACGGTGATGAAGTCTGCGCCGAAAAAGACGCGGCGGACCCCATCAATCTTGAACAAAGCGGCAGCCAAAGGCGAAGCGGCAGCGGCTTGGGCGTCGTTAAACTCAATAGCTCCAGCTGGATGCACATCGCGTCCGGGCAAAAACTTCAGAGTGGCTGGGTTCGGAGTGGCTTCGGTTTGAATAAACATGGAATAGACATGGGCCTCTTGTTACGGAAATTCAACGTCTTTCAGGATCTAGCGGCACATTTGGATGCGCTAGGTAGCAAGGTCTGCCAGCTCTTCATCACTCAGTCCCGCTGGGACAATCATGATGGCCACAGCGCGCGCGCCAAAGCCAAAGCCGCCGCGCATCGCTGCAGCAACCAAAGGTCCCGGGCCACCACGACCGGAAGCTGCCGCCAACAACAAGGTTTTCACGCTTGGGGTTGCATCAATGAAGGCGCGAATTTGATGGTCCAGCGTGCCCTCCTGCACCACCAATTCGGGCGCAAGCCCAGCAGCTTGCCAGGCGACGTCGGAGAGTTCCTGCAAATCATCTAGCGCTTCAAGGCGCATACGCTCACGCATTGCCTCGCCCATGGCCGACCATAGGCCAGGATCCAAGGGCTCCACCACCCGCAGAATGGTTAGCTTCGCGTCGGTGCTTGCCGCACGCAAAGCGCCGAAATAGACAGCGGCCCGGCATTCTGGGCTGTCATCCGCAATGCAAAGAAGTTTGCGCTCGCCCATGCCCTACTTCCTTTAGCGTTGAAGAATGTCAGTGATCTCGCGCAGTTTTGACCGCGCGCGCAGAAGATAGAAGCCTTCGGTCGACAAATGGTTCGGCATGAAAAGCGCATTGGGTGATGCATTTTGCACGATCAAGGGCTGCAGGCTGGCTGCGGTTGCAAGGTCTGCCAACATTGCATCATACAAGGTTGCTACGCGCCGCTCGACAATAACATCCTTGAAGTCTTCGCGCACGGCGCGGAGAGCAATGAAATAAGCATAGGACTGGCCCTTGACGAAATAGAATAACTTGTCAGCTCGCCGATCGATGAAAACTTTGCGGCCTGCCCCGATTTGTTTCTCCAATGCATCAGATGAGGATCCAAGATCGAGGGCTGATCGCGCCAAAAGGGCTTGCAAATTGTCGGAGCGTACATCGAAAACAGCCCGACCATCTGCGACCCGCGCATTATAAGCAATCAAAGCCGTGCGGGCTTTTCGGTATTCTTGGTCTGCAGACGAGGTTGGCCACGGGTCGAGCAACCATGTGTCTGGCTGGCGGGACAGACCCTGACGGGCGCGGCCCAAATCTGGATCGGCGGCAGATGTGCCGCGCGAACGGCCCACATAGCTTTCAATCTCCACCGTGATGTTAGACAGGGCCTTGACCATGCCAGACTGGAAATTGGCCATATTGCCGCCATAACGCAATAAAGCGGCGGGCTGGAATGGTTGTGTATTCGGCGCCCAAGCCGTTTGATTGATTTCACGATCAATCAGGCCCGCAATGACGGCAATCGTCCTTGAAGCACCAGGCCCCGGATCGTCGGCCTTGAAATTCAGATCATCATTGATGCGATGGGTGAGGACGGCACCCAAGATGTAATAGATTGGAACTACAACCAAGACGGCGGCAATTGCCCAGCCCTGCCAAATTTGCTTTGGCTTCGTCGTCACGGGCGCAGCGGCAGGTGCGGCCTCAGCGGAGGCAAATGGGTCTTGGGGTGGGCGCGGGGTGACGATACGTTTCAGACCAGCC
>CALRLV020000254.1:0-4631 GCA_943368895.1 Ferrovibrio terrae | reverse complement strand
GAGCCCAAGGAAGTTCTCGCGTCGACGCGCAATAAAGTAATCCAGTTTCTTAAGCTGGCTAACACCAAGTGCCGCCTGCATATCGCTGACCTTCATATTATAACCGATATGGCTATAGGTGTATTTATGGTCATAGCCTTGGGGCAGGTCGCCGAGTTGCCAGCCAAAGCGGTTGTTACAAGTATTGTCCTTGCCGGGTGGGCAATAGCAGTCACGACCCCAGTCGCGGAAGCTTTCGGTGATCTTCGACAGGAAGCCGCTATCCATAAGGACAGCTCCGCCTTCGCCGGTTGTGATGTGGTGAGCCGGGTAGAAGCTGAGTGTCGCGATATCGCCAAACGTGCCAACATTCTGACCATTTGCGGTTGCCCCAAACGCATCGCAACAATCTTCAACCAGCATCAAGTCGTGGCGTTTGCAAATCTCAGCCACACGAGCAACATCAAACGGATTGCCGAGCGAATGCGCGATCATGACCGCACGCGTCTTTTCTGTAATGGCGGCTTCGAGTGCGTCCACATTCACATTATGGGTCGCAATATCGACATCCACAAATACAGGGATACAGCCATATTGGACGATTGGCGTGATCGTTGTTGGAAAGCCAGCCGCAACCGAGATAACTTCATCGCCTGGCTTGATCGCCTTTTTCCCGAGCTTCCAACTGGTGAGTGTCGCAAATGCCAACAGGTTAGCAGCGGAGCCCGACACCGTTAGCTTCGCATATTTCCGACCAAAGCGCTCCGCGAGGTTTGTTTCAAAGGTTTCTGAGAACCGTCCAGCCGTCAGCCACATGTCGAGCGAAGCATCGATCAGATGGGCGCAATCGTCACCGTCGACAACCTTGCCTGAGGCAGGGATATAGGTTTCACCGGGCACAAATGCTGGCTTTGGCTGCGCGTCAAAAAAGCGTCTGGCCAACTCGACAATGGTTTCACGGTCGGGTGTGGCAGTCTCGAAAGGGGTAAGCGTTGGGCTGTTCATCGGGCACCAATCTTCTTTTGTAGGGCATGAACCATATTGTCTGTTTGCTCTTGAGTGGCTTGGGCTTCGAAATTGATCCGCTCGCGCTCTACCACCATGGGACCGCGTCGCACTTGAGAATGGATCGAGGTGACATATTCCCCAAGGATGCCGATGAAGGCGAGCTGAACCCCCGACAGGAAGAAGAGGGAGACGATCACCGTGGTTATCCCGGCCGGTGCTGTTGTGGAGAAGAGAAGGTAGGCAATCACCGAGCCAAAGGCATAGAGCATGCACAGGCCTGCAAGACCAAGACCGACTAAGGTACAAATGCGCATGGGCGCATTGGTAAAGGAGAAGATGCCATTGAGGGCCTGATCGATCAGGCGAGGCAAATTGTTCTTAGAGATACCCATTTGCCGGGCTTCCCACGTATAGGGCACAATCACACGCTTAAAGCCAACCGAGGCGATGATTCCGCGCACATAGGGATAATGGTCATCATGTTGAATGACAGCTTCCCAGACTTTGCGGTCGATCAGCTGAAACTCGCCGACATTGACTGGGATATCAAATTCCGAAATGCCGTTGACGATCCGATAAAAGATCCCGCGGCATAGGCGTAAGGCAAAGCTCTCCTGGCGGTTCACGCGCGCCCCTGCGACGACTTCGATTCCGCTCTCCCACAGTTTGACAAACTCAATGATTTTTTCGGGTGGGTCTTGTAAGTCGACGGCTAAGAAGACAACAACTGCATCGCCTGTCGCAGCGCGCAGAGCGTTAAACATGGATCGGAACGGGCCAAAGTTTCGGGCATTGAGGATGACCTTAACTTCGGCTGCTTGCCCTGCCATGGTGCGCAGAATTTCTGGCGTCCCATCTGTTGAGGCATTATCCGCGAAGATGTGTTCAAAGTCATAGTCGCTCAGATCTGTCTCAAAAATCTTGCGCACCGCGGCATGGCATTTTTCAACATTCTCGCTTTCATTGAAGCATGGCGAGATAATGGAGATTTTCTTTCTCATGACTGATCCTCAGTGCGAGCATTGAATACAAATTGCCGCAAGCCCCAAAAACTTCCGACCGCCAAAAGTGGTAACAGGGCTAGTTGACCGATGACGGGGTCAATACGCCAGCGTGAGAGTAGATCGAGGAGCGCGATGTTAGCGCCGACCTGTACGGCATAGACAAGGAGGAACCGCCAAATAAGCTGGGGTCGCCTGTCTTGGAACACGAATGTTCCGGTGCTGAAGAAGTTGAAGGCAATCCCGGCGAGGGTTGCCACGATCGGCGCGATGACAGTGCTGTGGGTGAGCGCAAATGCGGCATAAAACACGCCATAGCCAAAAGCGGTGTTTAATACCCCGACTCCTAGAAATCGTGCAAATTGCAAGGCGGTTTGATTGGTGCTTAAGGATTTTGTCAGCGTCATCAGGCGACAACTTTTTGGTGCTGGATTGTCTTCTGCAGTCCAGTCATCAAGTCCGTGCGCGGCGACCAGCCTGTATCTTGTTTCAGCCGCGAGATATCGCCTTCCATGTGGAAAATCTGATTTGGTCCATAGGGGATGGTGCCAAAAATCAGCGCGAGTTCTGGTGCAATGACATCGCGCAACGACTCTGCGATTTTACGAACGGCAAGCGCATTTCCAGACGATAAATTGTAGGTACCTTCAACCCGATTGCTTCCCAATGTCGCCATGACGGCTTCTGCGGCATCATCGATGAATAAATAGTCCCACTTTTGTATACCCTCCGTCATCGGGGGTGACTGATGTTGCATCATGGCGCGAATGAGGCTGGGGATCAGCCAGTTTGGATTGTCGCCCGGGCCATAAATCGCAAACAGCCGGAGCCAAGCAAACTCAATGGAGAGGGCACGCGCCCGTTGGCGGGCCAGAGTATAAGCCGCGAGCTTTGCTGCCCCATAAAGTGTCATGGGCGCGGGAACGTGCGTTTCAGAAATCCGGCCTTCATATTGGCCATACTCAGCTTGCGAGCCAATTCCGATGAATTTCAAGAGCCCGTATTTGGCACCAATTTCAACCAAGTTAAGTGTCGCTTGGATGTTGCCATATTGGATATCTTGGTCGCGAGAATTCCCGCTGATACCTGTCCAGGCGCAGTGAATGATGGCTTCAGGCTTAACCCGCGCCAGATAGGCTTCAACTGCTTGACGGTCCGATAGGTCGACCGCTTCATAGGCGCATAGGCCGTCCTTCAGTCGCTCGGGAGCCGTTTGCCGACCAATCCCATAGACCTCATAGCCAGCCTTTTGTGCTGCCAGCGCAACCGCAAAGCCCAAGAAGCCCCCAGCGCCGGTAATCAGCAGTTTTTTACAAGGACTATCGGCGTTTGTCATAGTCCTTGGGTTAAGAGAAATTGGTTAATTTGAGATTGAGACAGGGCCTTTAGATCAGTCTTGTCATGCCAAGTCTTATACCATTCAACTGCTTTGCTAAGACCAGTTTGAAGTTCCCATTTGGGAACATAACCTAATAGTTTCTTGGCCTTCGTACAGTCTAACATAAGCACTTTTGCTTCATGAGGCTGGTCGCTTTGATCGTGATGCCAGCTTGCCTCAGGCCCCCAAAGATCAACCAAGGTGTCAACGATTTGGGAGACGGGCCGTGCATCTTCTGGGCTAGGGCCAAAGTTCCAGCTCGTCGCATAGGTGAGGTCGCCAGCAAGCTTCTCGGCCAAAAGCAAGTAACCGAATACAGGCTCCAATACATGCTGCCATGGTCGTCGGGCACTTGGATTGCGGATCAGAAGGGGTTGATGTGCGCTGAAGGCGCGGATGGCGTCGGGAATGATGCGGTCTTGTGCAAAGTCACCTCCGCCAATCACATTGCCAGCACGCGCAGAGGCAAGCCCGATCTTGGCTGGTGCAAAGAAGCTATCGCGATAGGAACTGACTACCAGTTCTGCGCATGCTTTGCTGTTGGAATAGGGGTCATAGCCGCCCAACGTATCAGACTCGGCAAAAGCCAAGCCTTTGCCCAGATTTTCGTAAACCTTGTCTGTTGTCACAGCGACTATGGCGTTGACGCCATCCATGCTTCTGCAGGCATCCAGCACATGCGCTGTGCCCATCACATTGGTTGCATAGGTCTCTAACGGAAACTGGTAAGACGCGCGCACCAGTGGCTGGGCGGCCATGTGCATAACGATGCTGGGCTTGGCGCGCGCTATGGCATCGGCCACAGCGTGCTGATCACGAATGTCGCCAATGATATGTTGGCAGCTTGTCGAAAGCCCAAGCAAGTCAAACATGGAAGGCGAGGTGGGGGGCTCTAGGCTGAAGCCTGTTACCTCGGCACCCAGATGTCGCAACAATAGCAGCATCCAACTGCCTTTGAAGCCAGTATGTCCCGTCACAAAGACTTTGCGGCCAGACCAAAATTCTGGGGAGAGGGACACGACTAGGTCCAGACTTTCCAAGGTGCCTGCTGGTCTTTCCACAGGCTTTCTAAATATTGGCGGTCCCGCAAAGTATCCATCGGCTGCCAGAAGCCATCATGGAAATAGGATTTGAGCTGTCGGTCTTGCGCCAAGCGTTCCAAGGGTTCTTGTTCCCAGACGCAGGTGTCGTCTTGGCTGAGATAGGTTCCCACTTCTCGATTAAGGACGAAGAAACCGCCATTGATCCAGCCACCTTCATCCACA
>CALRLV020000253.1:0-4632 GCA_943368895.1 Ferrovibrio terrae | reverse complement strand
CGGCCAGGTCCAATAAAGCGCGCAATATTGTCGACGTGGCCGTCGGTGTGATCATTGGCCAAACCATCGCCTAGCCACAGGACCTTCTTTGCCCCCAAGGCTGCTTGTAAATGCGCTTCGGCCACCGCTTCGGTCCAGCCTGCATTCCGGTTTGGGTTGAGCAGGCACTGCCGCGTCGTCAGGATTGTTCCTTCGCCGTCATGGTCAACAGCGCCCCCTTCGAGAATGAACTTCGCCCGTTGGACGTGGACGCCAGCAGCTTCTGCTACTTTGTCGCCGACACTGTCATCGAACTGCAGGTCATATTTGCCACCCCAGCCATTAAAGGCAAACCGCAAAGCCACTGCCTCGCCGTCGCGCTTGGCAAAGATGGGGCCGGTATCGCGCAACCAAATATCGCCAAACCCACAAGCATGGACTTGCACTTGGGCAGGCAGGCTTAGGCGGGCGCTTTCTAGGGCTTCCTCGCCATGGGCCAGCACATGCACAACGTCGCCCGCTCTGCCATTTGGAGTCGGTGCCACAAGGGCGCGGATCATGGCACCCACTTCGGCACGCGCTGGGGCCAAGTCTTCCTGCCACAGGTCCGCTGCCGACGGCCAGCACGTCCAAATCGCCTTGTGTGGGGCCCATTCGGCGGGGATGATCAGTTGCGTCAAAACGAGGCTCCTCAAAGCGACTTAATTCGGGGTGCTCACATGGCCCTGTCAGGCGTGGGCTGCAAGATGGGCGTCTGCCGAACCTATGCTTCGTTGAGTGCCGCTTTACCGCGCTCAACTACATAACGCTTAAGTGGCTTAAAGGCCTGATCCCGCCGCCACGTCGTCGGCGTGCTCATCAAGCGTACGTCCATCGTCTGCGGGGTTACGTCTACGAGGCCATAGCCGCGTACGCGGTCATCTTGCCACTTCAGATGTGGATTGTCGGGGAATATGCGGTTCCAACGGTCGTAATTGAACGAGATGGAGGTAATCGAACTGCTGACGAACTCTACCGCGACCGTGTCGCTCTCAGGCTTGGCATAATCTTGCTTCACATCGCTGGCCCAGAAGCCGTGCATATCGCCGCCAATGACGACCGAGGACACGTCGCGACGGCGTCGCGCCATAAGATCGATGATCTTTTGCCGCGCAGGCTCAAACCCACTCCAGCCATCTGTAAAGGCCGTAGGATCGCCTTGGCTATTCTTTTGGAACAAAGTCGAGAACAGCGTAGGCTGAACCAAGACCGACCATTTAAACGGCGCTCGCATAAAGTTCTCAGATACGAAACGCTCTTGCCTTGCACCCAGAATGGTGCGCGAGGGGTCCTGCAGTTCGGCGCAGGTTGCGCGGCTCACACTTTCTGACTCTTGCCGCCCTGGCGACAAGCAGGCCCCCTTGGAGCGATATTGCCGCGTGTCGAGCAAGGTGAAGTCCAAAAGGTCGCCCCAGCCGCTTTGGCCATAAATCCGCATACGGTTGATGGCATCGAAACGCGAACGCGCCCGCAAGGGCTGGCTCTCGAAGAAGGCCTTGTAAGCATTATATTTGCGGATCGGAAAATCCTTGCCGGGATCTTGGCCGGGCAGGACTTTACCAAAGTCAGCCTGATAATCATTGGCCACTTCATGATCATCCCAGATATAGAGCCACGGGGCAGCAGCATGGGCGGCCTGCAGGTCTGGGTCCAGTTTGTGGACGGCGTGAATGAGACGATAGTCGCTCAAGCTAAAGGCATCTTCCACCGGCATGCGGCGGACCGCGGCACCATAGGACACTTCATAGATATAGTCGCCGAGCGACAGGATGACATCTGGATTCTGCTTAGCAAGGTCGCCATAGGCGGTGAACAAGCCTTGCTCATAATGGGCGCAGGAATGCCAAGCAAAGCGCATCTTGGAAAGCGGTGCACCAAATTCCGGCGTTGTGCGGGTACGACCAACAGGCGACACCGCCAGTCCAACGCGGAACCGATAGAAATAGGGCCGGTTCGGTTTCAGGCCGCCAACTTCAACATGGACACTATGGGCATTGTCTGGGCGCGCCACCGCAAATTCGCGGCGTACAACTTTGGTGAAGGCCTCATCCTCAGCGATTTCGCATTGAACATCCACCAAGCCGTCAATCGCATAGTCCGGGTCAAGCGGTTCTGGCGCTAAGCGCGTCCAAAGCACAAAACCATCTTGTGTTGGGTCGCCCGACGCCACACCCATGGTGAACGGGTCAGAGATGAATTTTGGCGTCTGCGCCATAGCAGATCCGCGCCACGGGCTGTTGATCGAAGCCGCTGCCGCCCCCATCGCCCATGCGTTCAAAAACAACCGCCGCTTTGGATCGAAGCTCATCGGACCAGACCTTGTGCTTGAGAAATGAGAGTGCCCTTACCCTAGTGCATGGGACCCTAAACGCAAATGGGGCGGCCCCCGAAAAGGCCGCCCCATGAACCAAACGTTACAGTGCTTTGAGCTTAGAACTCGTAGCGAACGCCAACTTGAATCTGCCAACGCGAACGATCGACGTTGCGAGTTTTTGGGTTGGTCAGAATGGTCGATGGGTTGGTGATACGATAGCGGTTGCACAACAGGGTTCCCGCGTTGGTCACCGTACCGGTCGCATCGGCGCAAGCTGCTGTGTACAGGGTTTGCTGGTCGCCATACTCTTCAACCACACCCCAGTCTTCGTTGATCATGTTCAACACGTTCTGGAAGTCGAAGGTCAAGAAGCCCTTGTGGCCTTCAAACGCACCTGGCAGCTCTTGGCTTATACGCATATCCAACAAATGGATTTGGTCGTTGGTGTTGAAGCCGCGTGGCACGATCTGACCAGATGGCAAACCAAATGTATCGATCAGAGTCTTGACCGAATTAAAGGTAGCCAATGAGTCGAAAGCAACTTTGCTATCGCTGCTAACCAGAACGGTGCCGTTCGTTGCGACAGTCGTGGAGCCAGAAAGGTCAGGGATGTAAGCCAATTGGCCACCCTTGTTGACACCAGTAATGGTCGAACGGCCGGAGCCCGTGTTCATCAACCAGCTAAATGGACGACCGGCGCGTACGTCGCCGAACAATTCAAGACGGGTCTCAAGATCCTTGATTGGCGTTGCGCGCCAGCCGAAGGAATATTTGAACACGTTTTCAATTTCTTCTTGACCACGACCCGTGACTGGGTTGGCTGGGTCAAGCGCCGACAAGGCACCGCCATAGAGCGAGCTTGCGGTCGAGCTGAAGCGGCCTGTGCTGTTCAGTTCGTTGATGTTTTGAAGCGTGTAAGACAGCGACCAATTGATCCCAAAGTCATAGGACTTGCTGGCCGAAACTGCCGCGATGAACGCATCACCCAAATCACCCTTTGGATTAAAGAGTTGGATGTCGCGGTTTGAACCACCGACGGCCGCAGTGGAGTTCACTGTCGTGCCGACAACCGAGGTGCGAACTGCTGTCGACAGAGCATCGTAACGCTTACGACCATCCGGGGTCAGTGCTTGTTGGCCATTGATGATCAATGGCGTGGCACGCAAGTCGCGGAACGCGTACCCGGTTTGAACCTTGGTATAAACCAAGTCCAAGCCGAGGTTCATGCCGAACGCTTCGCCAGTGACGGCCAAGTTGGCTTTCCACTCCGATGGGATATCCAAATTGGGGTCGATCGAGTTGGTTTCAGCGGTTGGAGGTGGCGTGACGCCGCCCAACAGAGCCAAGACTTGAGCTGGGATGGTGCGACCGAAGTTTGCGCCAACCAGATTGTCCAGAGCGAGCGAACCGATCGCATTGGTGAAGCCAGGTGCAGCGCCGGTTTCTGTGAAGCCAGTGGCTGTCCGTTGGATGTCAACGCCGACAGTTAGAATACCCGTGTTGGAGAAGGAGTTCGACAGGAACACGTCGGGCAGGCCGCCCGAGAACAAGCCAAAGCCACCCGAAACGCGGATGTCAGCAGGCGCATTCCAGTTGAAGCTGACGCGCGGCATCACGATGGAAAGGCCGTCGTAAGTCGCTTGGTTTGAGAAGCCAAAGCGGCTGGTGAAGTTAGCATTAGCTGCTGGCGCACCATCAACTGTGTAGCTTTCGACACGCAGACCACCCGTCAGGCGGAAATCATCTGTAAGCGACCAAGTGTCTTGCAGATAGCCAGACAGGATTTGATAGGTGAACTCTGCAGCCGCTTTATCGGGGTTGCCAGATGGATTGTTGGTATACTGCAAGCGGTTTGCGCGGCCTGCTTGGAAGTCAGCAACCGAGTCAAAGTAGTAAGTGCCGTCAGAGTTAGGAACGAACAGGTTGAAGATGTCACGCTCTTGCCACTGCAAACCGGCCTTCAGCTGGTGATCGCCCAAACGATAACGCGCTTCGAACTGACCTTGCATGTTGGTAGTCGCCAAGAAGTTGGCGTGGCGGAATTGGTCTGGACCAAAGCGAACAACACCGCGGGCCTGACCCGTTGAGGATCCACAAGTGATCAGTGGCTGGCTGCCCGTCGCATCGAGCGAGGTCAAGGTAGAGCAGACGGTGATGTCAGCAAATTCTTGGCCGCTCGGTGGCTGCTGCAGACGGACGTAATCGCGATAGCTGATGCGTGCTTCAGTTTGGAACTTGTCATTCCAATCCGAGTTCAACTGCAACGAATACGTCTTATCTTGCTCACCAGTGAAGTACCA
>CALRLV020000252.1:0-4632 GCA_943368895.1 Ferrovibrio terrae | reverse complement strand
TCAGGCTCAGGCTCAGGCTCAGGCTCAGGCTCAGGCTCTGAACTGAGCTCCTGCTCCGGTTCTTTGGCTTCGGTTGGGCTTTCCATCCAGTCTAGCAGGCTGGGTTGTGCGTTCGGTGCAGGCGGCATTGCTGCCACAGGCGCGGGATCGTCAACCCAGACGTCCTCGGGAACAGGCTCTGGCTCGTCAAAGACGCTTTGATCAGGATCGAGTGTTGCCGCAGAGCTGGCAGCAACGGGCATCGGTTCGTCTCGGACAGAGCGACCCAAAAGTGGATCATACTCATCATCCAGCTCATCAACAGGTCCCAGCCGAAGGATCGGTTTTGCCATATTTGCCCGACTCTCTCATCCGCCAAACAAGGCTATTGACCGTGCGTGCAAACACGTGTGCACGCGCGGCAAGGCCCGCTTTGGACCAAGGTCTCCTTTACGGAAACAAGGGCTCCATCGTCAATCCTTGTGACTCAGGCAAGCCAAAGGCGACATTCATGTTTTGTATGGCTTGTCCGCCGGACCCTTTGACCAGATTGTCGATCACGCCCACCACGATGACGCGGCCCGGAATCCGGTCTGGGAAGACGGCTAGAATGCACAGGTTGGAGCCCCGCACCCAACGCGTATCGGGCGAAGCCCCTTTGGCTGCAAGCTTGATGAAGCGCTCGCCCTCATAGCGCTGTCCCAATGTCGCGCGCACATCGTCGACGGTCGCGCCATTAGCCAGCTTTACATGGCACGTCACCAGTTCGCCGCGCGCCATAGGGACCAAATGTGGGGTAAAGTTCACCAGAACAGGGGAGCCAGACGCATGGGACAATTCTTGTTCAATCTCGGGGGCATGTCTGTGGTTGCCAATGCTATAGGCGTGCAGACCTTCGGCAGCTTCACAGAACAGATTGCCCTCTTTGAGGCCTCGCCCGGCACCTGACACGCCAGACTTTGCATCCACAATGATGTCACGCGGCGAGACGACGCCCGCTTCCACCAGAGGCTTGATCGCTAAGAGGGTGGCGGTGGGATAGCAGCCGGGGCAGGCAATGATGTCGGGCTTTTTGGCAAGTTCAGCCCGCGCAAACTCCGTCAGGCCATACACAGCATTTCGGGTTTTCTCTGGATGAAGATGGCTGCGGCCATAGACATTCGCATAGGCACCAGGATCGCGGAACCGGAAGTCAGCGCTCAGATCAATCACGGTTACATGGGCAGGCAGCTCGCCCAATAGCTCTTCGCTCGCCCCATGCGGCAAACAGCCAAACGCGACATCCACGCCGTCCCAATTGACATCCTCAGCCTTAACCAAGGTGCGATCGGCAAAGGGGTGCAAATGCGGAAACAAATCACCCAAGGATCGCCCAGCTTGCGCATTGGCCGTAATCGCGCCGACGCGGACGTTGGCATGGTGGGCGAGCAGGCGGATCGTCTCCGCCCCCGTATAGCCAGAGGCACCAAGGATCGCGGCATTCAAGGTCTGGGTGGTCATGGGATTTGCCTTCAAAGTCCAAAACGAAAAACGGGCGGCCCGCTAAGGCCGCCCGCTTGAAACATGGATATGTTCGACGCGTAGGTCTTAGCGCTTGGAGAACTGGAAGCTACGGCGTGCTTTCGCGCGGCCATACTTCTTACGCTCAACCACACGGCTGTCGCGGGTCAGATAGCCAAATGGCTTCAGAACCGGACGCAGACCTGGCTCAAAGCGGGTCAAAGCGGTTGCGATACCGTGACGAACGGCACCAGCTTGGCCCGACAGACCGCCGCCCTGTACGGTAGCGATGACGTCAAATTCCGTTGCACGATCGGTCACTTGCATTGGCTGGTTGATCACCATGCGCAGAACTGGGCGCGCGAAATAAGCACCTTGGTCTTTGCCATTGATGGTGATCTTGCCCGTGCCGCGCTTTACCCAAACGCGAGCAATCGCGTTCTTGCGCTTGCCGGTCGAATAAGCACGACCCAAGGAGTCGATTTCGGGTTCACGAACGACCACTTCCACAACACCTTCACCGGTGCCCATGGCTGCGAGGTCTTCGAAGCTCTTTGCTACTTCTTCCATTATGCGGCCCCGACGTTCTTGCGGTTACGACCCTTGAAATCTACCACTTCTGGAGATTGGGCCTCATGTGGGTGTTCCGTGCCAGCGTAAACGCGCAGCTTGCCGAATTGCGAGCGCGCCAAAGGGCTTTCCTTTGGCATCATGCGCAGCACGGCCTTTTCCAGCACGCGCTCTGGGAAGCGACCGCCGAGCAAACGCGCAGCTGTGGTTTCCTTGATGCCGCCAGCATAGCCGGTGTGGCGATAATAAACTTTGTCACGCAGCTTGTTGCCGGTGAAAACAACCTTTTCTGCGTTGATGACCACAACATGGTCGCCAACATCAGCGTGAGGCGTGAAATCTGGACGGTGCTTGCCGCGCAAACGCATGGCGATAAAGGTCGCGAGGCGGCCAACAACCACCCCTTCGGCATCTACCACGATCCATTTACGGTCGGCTTCGTGCGTCTTGGCACTGAAGGTCTTCATGGAGTTAGTTCCAAATGAACGCGACCGCCCGAAAGGGGCGGCCACTTGAGAGCGGCGCTTCTAGGCGGGAGCAAAACTTATGTCAACAGGCTTGCTGAAATTGACATAAAAACAAAGCATTAGATATATGGTATTATATTACCGTAGACAAGATGCGGTCTCGAAGATGGTTCTACGCAATTGAGGCCTATTGCCGCAAGCGCAACGGAACATCATTCGCCCCGCCGACATTGGCCCCCACGCCAGTCGGCACCGGAACGGGTGAGCCTTCATAGTCGGAATTGATGATGAGTTGGGCGGCATTGCTGACGATCAGTCGATGGGCGACAATCACGCTCCATTGGGAGGCTTCGGCAACGCTGCCCGGCGAATTCACCAATAGGTGTGAGTTGGGCAGATAGATCGTTCCCAGCAATTCATCGACATTGGGCGAAAGAAAGCTAACGGGGCTGGCATTGGTGCGGCTGGCCACGATCACAAAGCCCGCCCACGTTCCGGTTTCGCGGCCTTTAAGCGAGGTCGAAGCCGGTGCCCGCACCGTCAACTCGCCCTCGATCAATATCATGACCGCATTTTGTCCCTCTAGGCGGGAATTTTCGCTGAAAATGCTTGGTCTGCAAAAATAATGTTCACCGGGCTGAAGCTTCATGGTGGACGTGCCGCGCATGACAAATTGGGTGCGGTGCATGCCGGGTGCCAAGGTCAAGATCCCCTGCTTCCAAACATCTGTGCCGCCATCGGGGACAGAAGCGCAATCTTTTGGAGGGCTGATGGTCCGGGCCGAAAAGGGGTCTGGGATTTTCAAGGCACCAACATTAGGCGTAGGCGAAATGGTGCCACCTTCGCTGGTGCCACTGGTCCGCACAGTCCCTGCCGCGACACTGGCGCGATCTTTCAAAATGATATCGCCATTGGCATGCACCACACAGCCGCGCGCAATCAGACCGGCAGAGCCATCGCCAGAAATAGCATTTTCCGCCAGCGCCTCATTTTGCCCCAGAATACACAGAGGCTGTCGCACCATGTTTTCGGCGACAGATCGAACCCGTATTCGGAAACCGCCCGGTGGGACCAAATTGCCAAAGAAAGATGGCCTGACCGCGAAACCATCGACGGCAAAAACGCCCTCTTTCTCCGGTGTTGCTACAAAGGCCACTTTGGCGCGTTCAGCAAAAGACCCGACCTGCGAAAGTGCGAAGCGTTCTGCAAAGCTTTTGGCATTGCGGCGGCTGGAACCAGAAACCATCAAGTCGCGTGCTCCCGCTAGGGCAGCGGCATCGGCGGCAGATTGCATGATCGCGCGCTCATTATTGAGAGCGACAATCTCGATCGCCATAACAATTGCGATTGCGCTCGGCAGAACCAACATGCCTGTCAGAATGGTCAGATTCCCGCGCGAGCCTTGTCGACGCGCTGCGCCGCCTCTCAGCAAACAGAAATTGTTCCAGAAATGCAAACCAACCGCTCCCGACACCTCATCTGGAATAGCGGAAAGTGATTGGTGAAGCTTTAATTACCCAGTATGGGTTTTATCAATAAAGACTGGTCTACACTTAGGTCTTCAAGCCTTATTCCTTCACTTCTTTACGGAATATTGTTCCCGCTTCGCGAGAGAATTGGGCAAATAGGCAGGCCTCTGCGACTCTCGCATCTCTAAAGGCCAAGAATCCACAAAATCCCATTGAATGGGGCAAGTTCCCATGTTATCCCAAACATTGATTGCTTTGGGGGGCCTATGCGCTTTGTTTCGACCTATGACGCGGGATTGGATGACAAGCGACGGGTAACCCTGCCTGCTGACTTCCGCGCTGGGTTGAAGGCCGATGGCGATGCCCAAGACCATGTTCGGGTTTGGCCCGGTGATGGCGATTGGCTGGAAGGCGCGGATGATCGTTTCATAGCCGCTTTGTCGCAATCGGCGGAGGATATGGCGCAAGACGATCCTGATGCAGCTGAGGCTGCTACTTTGGCCATATTAGGCGGCTCACGAAAGCTTTCTTTAGATGGCGCGGGACGGATCGTTTTGCCCGAAACCTTTGTTTCCTATGCAGGCCTCTCAGACCGCATCAGCTTTGTAGGTCTTGGGCCTTACTTCCGGATTGCGAGCCCTGAAGTC
>CALRLV020000251.1:0-4638 GCA_943368895.1 Ferrovibrio terrae | reverse complement strand
CGCCATGATTTGCGCGCCTCGCGCAAGGACTTGACCATCGTTTTTCAAGACCCGCTGGCCAGCCTTGATCCGCGCATGACGATCGGGGCTTCGATTGCTGAGCCTTTGGAAGTTCATAAGCCAGGCATTGGCAAGCAAGAGCGCGACGCCATGGTCAAGGACATGATGAACCGGGTGGGCCTCGACCCGGACTGGATCAACCGCTATCCGCATGAGTTTTCGGGTGGTCAGAACCAGCGCGTTGGTATTGCGCGCGCCATGATCCTGCGTCCGAAGTTTGTCGTATGCGATGAAGCCGTGTCCGCACTCGACGTATCTATTCGCGCGCAAATCATTGATCTCTTGCTCGACCTACAGCGCGAGTTTGGCCTTGCTATGTTGTTCATCAGCCATGACTTGGCTGTAGTGCGCGAAGTCAGCCACCGGATCATGGTGATGTATCTGGGCCGGGTGGTGGAAACCGCCGACCGCAATTCTATCTATCTCAACCCGCGCCACCCTTATACCCAAGCGCTGATCTCGGCTGCCCCCATTCCGGACCCAGAGTTGGAGAAGGCGCGACCTCGTATCCGCTTGGAAGGCGACCTGCCATCGCCGATGGACCCGCGCGCGCAATTGCGGTTCATGAAGTCGAAACTGGTTGAGGGCGATGGCCCACAGTATCGCCCGCAATTGATGGAAGTGGCACCTGGCCATTGGGTGGCAGAGCACGATCCCGTGGCGGCCGCTTAAGACCTAATGGCGTGCTGACTTAAGGCAGTGGGGCAACGCGCGTCCCCCTTGCGCCCAGCTGATTTATTCTGTCACACTGCTGAAAAGCCAAACGAATATAGGCACAGCTGGAGGAACACCCATGGCGATCAATTATGAGCACGTGATGTCGTTGACATCCAAGGACCAAGAATTTTCCTATGGCGATACCCAGACCATGCTTTATGCCTTGGGTATTGGCATGGGTGCGGACCCGATGGACAAAGGGGAGCTGCCTTTTGTCTATGAAAATGGCCTAAAGACCATTCCAACCATGGCTACCGTGATTGCTTGGGGGGCCGGCAGGGTTGGCGATAGCGGCATTAATTATGCGATGGTCGTCCATGGCGAACAGCGCTTGACCATGCACAAGCCCTTGCCAGTTGCTGCAACGATTTTGGCCGATAGCCGCTTTGTGGAGTGTCTCGATAAAGGAGCAGGCAAAGGTGCCGTTCTGATCAGCGAGACAGTGATCCGCGACAAAAAGGACAATAGCCCACTTTGCACGCTGACCTCGTCCATCTTTGCCCGCGCTGATGGTGGTTTTGGTGGGCCTAGCGAAGGCGGGCCAGAATCTCATCCTATTCCAGATCGCGCACCTGATATGGAAGTCGACATTCCAACCAGCCCAGATCAGGCTTTGATCTATCGTTTGTCGGGCGATCGTAACCCACTCCATGCCGACCCAGACTTTGCAAAAATGGTCGGCTTTCCCCGTCCAATCCTGCATGGTTTGTGCACCTATGGCCTGACTTGCCGGGCCGTGTTATCGGCCTATTGCGGCAACGACCCCAGTCTGATTTTGAGCCATGATGTGCGCTTTTCCTCGCCAGTCTTCCCCGGCGAGACGGTGAGTGTGCAGATGTGGCGCGATGGCAATGTGGTGTCGTTTGAAGCGCGAGTAAAGTCGCGGGACGTGGTCGTGATCAAGAATGGTAAGTGCGTCCTCGCAGGCTGAGGACAATGTCAACCAAAAGGGTGAGGGATATGATGCTAACGCGCCGGGGTGCCTTGTTGGGCACGGGAGCAATTGGGGCCACGGCCTTTTTGTGGGGCTGTGCCGATAAGGCTGCCGCCAATCCGGACCTGAAGGCGGTGATCGATGCCATCACCACGGCCATGCTGAAAGACTCGCCCGAATATGCCACCAGCTTGACGGTACCTGAAGCCTTGGCAGGTGGACCATATAAGGCTCGGGTGACCGATATGTCGGCCGCCGCAGAAGTCGCCCGCAATCAATGGGTGGCGGGTTGGATCAAAGACCTTGAAGCGATCAAGCCAGACAGCCTAAATCCGACAGACAAGATCACCCATGCGGTTGTCTTGTCGTCCACCCGCTATGCTGCTGCAGCCGCACCCATGGGCTATGGCACCGCAGGCTATGGCTCGCCCAATCCCTATATCCTCTCCCAACTTACTGGCAGCTATGTCGGTTTGCCGGACTTCTTGGACAGCCAACATGTGGTGAAGACCAAGGATGATGCGGATGCGTGGCTCTCTCGCGTTGAGGGCTTTGCCGGGCAAATGGGCCATGAAGTCGAACGCGTCAAAGCTGATGCCGCAAAGGGCGTCATCCCGCCCAACTTCATTATCGATCGCGCCCTAGGCCAAATGCGCAGCTTTCTGAAAATCCCTGCCGGTGAAACCGTCTTGGTGTCGGGCTTGGTTCGAAAGGCCAAGGAATCCGGTCTTGCTACTGATCAATTAGGGGCGGCAGCCACCAAACTGGTGAACGAGAAAGTCTTCCCCGCCTATCAGGCTCAAATTGCCCTGATGGAAGAGTTGCGGGCCAAATCGACAGCCGATGCCGGGGTTTGGAAACTGCCTCAAGGGGACGCCTATTATCAGGCTGCAACGGGCTATTGGACGACAACCAAAATGTCGCCAGACGAAATCCATGAATTGGGCCGCGATTTGGTGCGTTCCTTTGGCTCGCAAATGGATGAAGGCCTGAAAAAGCTCGGTATGACTCAAGGCAGTGTGGCCGAGCGCATGAGTGCTTTGTCCAAGGACCCCAAATATCTTTATCCCAATAATGATGCTGGCAAAGAGCAATTGCTGGCTGATCTGAACAAGCAAATGGCGGTCCTTAAAGGCCGTCTACCAGAAATGTTTGCGACGCTGGCCAAGGCCGATTGCGAAGTCAAACGTGTCCCAGCCTATACGGAAGCAGGCGCGCCAGGCGGCTATTATCAATCGCCAGCGCCAGACGGATCTCGCCCCGGGGCCTATTATATCAATCTGCGCGACACAGCGGCTTGGCCCAAATGGTCTTTGCCGACTTTGACCTATCATGAGGCACAACCCGGCCACCATCTGCAGATTTCCCTGGCTCAAGAAGCCCAGGGCCTGCCGTTCTTGCGTTCAAAAATGCTGTGGTTTGGGGCTTATGGCGAAGGCTGGGCGCTCTATGCGGAGCAATTGGCCGATGAGATGGGCCTGTATGAGAATGATATCGCGGGCCGTTTAGGCTATGCCCAATCCGCCGCCTTCCGTGCCGCCCGCCTCGTGGTGGACACGGGCCTGCATGCCAAGAAATGGACCAAAGAACAGGCCGTTGACTATATGCTGGAAGCTACGGGCGACACGCGCGATAGCATTGTCACGGAAGTAGAGCGCTATTGCGTTTGGCCGGGGCAAGCCTGCAGCTATATGGTGGGCAAGACCAATTTGATCCGCCTGCGGTCGGATGCGAAAACCAAACTGGGTGACAAGTTCGATATCAAGGCTTTCCACGACCAAGTCTTGCTGCCGGGGCCACTGCCCCTCGATGTTCTCGATTCTGTGATTGTCGACTGGCAGAATAGCGTCAAAACCTGAAGGGTTCGGCGCTACTTCCCTGCCACAAAGGCTAAGGCCTTGGCGTGAAGGGCAGGGCAGCCTGCTGCGATGATGTCACCGCCTTTTGGATGATGACGGCCCTGCCAGTCGGTGACAACACCGCCCGCAGCTTCGATAATCGGGATGAGGGCGGTAATGTCTACATCCTTCAAGCCGGGCTCGACCACCAGATCAATATGGCCATGCGCCAACAGCGCATAGGCCGTGCAGTCGAGGCCATAGCGGGTGAGGCGGGTAGCAGCGCGCAAAGCCAAAAAGGCCTCGTGCTGGGCACCCTGAAACAGGAAGGGGTC
The DNA here is from genome assembly GCA_943368895.1 of Ferrovibrio terrae. Taxonomy (GTDB): domain Bacteria; phylum Pseudomonadota; class Alphaproteobacteria; order Caulobacterales; family Aquidulcibacteraceae; genus Aquidulcibacter. The sequence continues at coordinate 754 of CALRLV020000251.1, read as the reverse complement.
GGTTGTGGCTAGCAGCGCTTGATCAAGCGCTACATTCTTGCGGGTCATCAGAGGCTGACGCGCGCGCCCGCGTGACCAGAAGCCGCGATCTGGATTGGCCGCCCATCGTTCGTCGGCAAAGGGCTGGTCCATAATGCCGACCAACGGCTTGTCCTCAAACCGCGCACCAATCAGGACGCCCCAAGTCGTGGTTCCGGCGATGAAGGCACGCGTGCCATCAATGGGGTCTAAGACCCAAGTCCAGCCAGAGTTGCCGTCATGATCGTCAAACTCTTCCCCGACAATACTGTCTTGTGGCCGTTCTGCGCGGATTTTGGCGCGCATCGCCTCTTCAGCGGCCTTGTCTGCTGCCGTGACAGGATCAAATCCGGTTTCCGCCTTATTCTCAATGGCGGCTTCAGCCCGGAAATAGGGCAGGATGGCCCCTCTCGCGATGTCGGCAAGCTCATGGGCAAAGGCCAGAACTTCTTGGGTGGCTATTGAACTCATGATCAATTCGGGGTTAGGCGCAGCACTTTGCCTTCGGGGTCATCGGTCAGCGCGATTAAGCTACCATCTGGCGCTTGGATGATGGCGCGATAGCGCTCTTCCCGTTCGGTCAGCAGGGTTTCTTGGGCCTTCACCACTCCATTTTCGAGGTCGATACGGCGGATTTGTTGCCCGGCCAAAGCGGTCACCAGAAGATCACCCTTCCATTGCGGGAACAAGTTGCCAGTATAAAAAACCATGCTGGACGGCGCGATAGAGGGGACCC
>CALRLV020000250.1:0-4650 GCA_943368895.1 Ferrovibrio terrae | reverse complement strand
TGACCATGGTCATGGCACCGCGCACTTAAAGCGCTATAGGCGCCCTTCATACCTTAATTGAAACGCCCTCCTGCCGACGCAGGGGGGCTTTTTGTTTTAGGGTGGGTGTAGGCCAACAGTTGTCATTTGGGGCGGTATTGAGTGCGGCTCGAAAGCCGACACTTGAAGGTACATGACAACCATCATGAATGGGGCCAAAAATCTCGAAATCAAGGCTACCGCAAACGATCATTCCAACTCTTGCGGTATCCGTATGCTGCCAAGATTCATGCGCTTGGCTTTGCTCGCAAAATTGCGGCTTGGGTCGCTTCACTGGCACCTGGGCCATCCAAAAATGTCACTTCGCTTATACGTAAGGGTACATGATTGAGGGTGACTTGCAGTTTATCAATTGGTGCACCGCTGGTTCGCTCCGCCAGGATGATGGGAGGTCCACTCTCGCCGTGAATCCATTCATCGCCCCATTGAACCAGTGCTACCACAACCGGGAACAATGCCCGACCCTTTGCTGTGAGCGAATAGGTTGGGGCGGAAGTCGTCGCATCATCTGAGCTGCGCTCAAGGATCCCGTGATCAACAAGGTTGGTCAATCGAGATGATAGCACTGCCTGCGTAATGCCAAGTCGTTCCTTGAACTTAGAAAATCGTCGAACGCCGTAAAATGCGTCGCGAATAATCATGAGCGACCATCGGTCCCCAATAATGTCGATTGTTCGGGCAAGACTGCAATTATGGTGATCGAGGGAAGTGCGGGTCATATCACTGCATATAGCGGATTTTGGTATCTTTACAATACCGATGTATCTAGTATGTTGAACATACCAAACGATGGAGGCTCTCTATGCCGTTAATAACTGTCCAACACCCACCTGAAGCGCTGGATCAAAGCCAGAAAGACGACCTCGCTGAGGTTCTGACAAAAGTGATTTTGGAGATCGAAGGGGGAGCCGATACACCGCAAGGTCGCTCGATTGCTTGGGTCCGGTTCCAGCCTATTGCGAAGACAGATTGGTACTTGGGCGGGCGGAACGATGGTGCTTTTGAATCTGCTTCTGGCCGTTGGCTGATTGAGCTAAATGTGCCGGAAGGTTCCATGGACCAAGAGCGCAAGAGCGGCTGTCATGTCGCCATCACGAATGCCATCCTTGCTGCAACTGGAACTCTCGGGATTGAAGGTGCTGCGCGATCAATCTGGATTCAGATCGTTGAGTGGCCAGAAGGACATCTTGCAACAAGCGGCAGAACGTCCAGCCTTTTGGGTATCGCAAAGATCGCCGGCGTACCCGCTGATCATCCCTTGCTTGATTTTCCTCGGGCTTACTTCGCCGCCAAGGATCGCCTTCTTGATCAAGCAAACTTCCCAGAAAAAACGGCTGGCCGCGCGCTGGTCCGTTATTAAGGCAACCACGCCATGTCGCAAGCTATCACCTTTTACTACGACTTCGTCAGTCCCTATTCTTACTTCGCCTTTTGTCAAAGGAAAGCTATTGCAGCCGAAACTGGCAGGGACCTAGTCTTGAAACCGGTCTCGGTAGGCAAGATTATGGAAGCCACGGGCAATGTGCCGACTTCGGTTACTTGCCAGGCCAAACGAAACTATGCGGCGCAAGATATGGCACGATGGGCGCGCAAGCTCGCTGTGCCTATCAATCTTCATCCAGAGTTTGGGCGATTTTCAACATCTCCATTGCTGCAAGCAGCCTTAAGATCCGGCGACGATGTCGAGGCGTTCTCAGAATTGGCCTTTCGCGCCATCTGGGTAGATCAAGTGCCAATGAAAGACCCGGCGGGTATGCGCAACTGGCTTCTCCTTCAAAACTCGAGCTTTGTAGAGTTTTGGGATGATCGTGAGTCAATGGTCGACGCCCTGAGCCAAAACAACCAACAGGCCGTCGACCATGGAGCGTTTGGCGTACCTTATTTCTACACGGACAAAGGTTCGTTTTTTGGCAATGACCGCATCGACTTTTTGATCGAGGCGCTACGCGCATGAGTGACCAGCGACCGATTTGTTTCATCACGGGAGTCGGCCCGGGAACTGGCCGCGCGATCGCTCGTGCCTTTCATGATGCTGGATATCGTGTCGCCCTCAATGCGCGCAACTCAGACCGCTTGGACCATTTTTCAAAGGAGTTCAGTCAGCCCATTCTCCTCCCAGGCGACCTTGCAGATCCAGTCACACGGCAAGCCGTTTTGGCTGATCTGCTCTCTTTTGGGGTGCCCTCAGTCGTCGTCAATAATGCTGTTGGGGGCAAGTTTGGTAGCTTCCTCGATGTAGACAAGTCTGATCTAACCCGAAACTTCGCTATCAACGTTGAGGCCGTCTTTGACTTTGCCCAAGCGCTCATCCCCAAAATGATTGCAAATGGTGGTGGTTCGTTTTTAGCAACTGGCAACACGTCAGCCTATCGGGGCAAAGCCAACTTTGCGGCATTCGCACCGACCAAGGCCGCTCAGCGTGTCTTGCTTGAAAGCATAGCCCGTACCGTGGGTCAAAAGGGCATTCATGTCGCTTATATTGCGATCGATGCGGTGATTGATCTTGAATGGACTCGCCAAATGGCCCCTGACAAGCCGGACGACTTCTTTTGCGACCCGAAAGACATTGCCCAAGAAGTCCTGCGGATAACCCAACAACCGCGTTCTGCTTGGTCATTTGAGTCTGTAATCCGACCATTTGGAGAGAACTGGTGAATGATATTTCTTACGGCGTCGTAGAGCCAAGCATTGCCGCGTCCATGTCTGGCATTGAGTTCTTGCAAGCGATGATGGATGGAAGACTGCCAAGGCCCCCCATGGGGCAACGAATACCGATGACAATCAAGTCGCTAGAGCGTGGACGTCTGGTGCTAAGTGTGACCGCAGACGATAGCTATTTGAACCCGAGTGGGCTGATACACGGCGGGCTCGCGCTTACGGCTTTGGATACGGCGATGGGACTGGCTGTTCTTTCCACCCTTGGAAAGGGCAAAGGCTTCGCCTCGACCGACACAGCGGTTCGCTTCATTCGCGGCCTACAAGGTGGTCAAACACATGAGCTTGAAGTTGTCGGAACCGTTGTTTCCTCAGGCCGCACAGTTTCAACCGCGCAGGGTGAAATCAGAACCACGAGCGGCAAGCTTGTCGCGACCGGAACGAGCGCATGTGCACTATTTGCAACATCTGCTGAGGCGAAGTGAATCAGATTCATTACGCACGGCCCAACGGCGGGTAGCAGCGCAATAACTGGAAGACTTTGCTTTATCGCGCACCGAAATCATGGAGGACGTCATTAGCGACGTAGGTTGCTCCCGTTTGTTCGCTCGGCCACTGCAAGCAGTGACGAGCGTTCTGGCGTTCAGTTAGACGTAGCTTGGAGATGGCTAGGTTTTCCTCGCCCAACTAAGAAAAACACATATAAGCCAGTGACACCTAGTAAGCCGGTAAAGACAGCAAAGCCAGTGATCCCAAATGTGGACACATAGGTTGAGGCTGCCAAGTGATAGCCAAAATAAGCGACATGGATCAGCGCGCGTGCCATAAAGGCTAAACGAGCCCAGGCTGCCCACATGAACACCCCGATCGCAGTGACGCCAAGTGAGAGGGAATAGATGATGCCAACAAGGTGCTCCCAATCTGCAAGGGCAGCGTAATATCTTACAGCCTCTTGCGCCATATCAACCGGTGCCGGTGTCCGGCCCGTTCCAATCGCAAAGGCTGCGGCAATGTTGGTAAGCTCAAATAACGCTTGGGCCAATAAAACTGTGCCAACTGCCCAGCGGTGCCAAGGCCTCTTTGAAGGGGCTGTGGATTCCGACATTATGATTTCCTCTTAAAATCACCCTAACTTGACAAAATGTATGGTATGCACTACATTATGTCAATAATGGTTGCAGGATCAAGAACTGCTAGTTGGTACAATGGCCTTATGCGCAAACGACAAGAAAAGAGCGAAGTTCATAATCGGGTGGGTGTGTTGCGCGTCGCGCACGGTCTTAGCCGCCAGGATCTTGCAACCGCGGTCGGCGTGACTTTCCAAACGATCGGCTATTTGGAGCGCGGAGAATACAGTCCAAGCATTGAGTTGGCACTGAGGCTTGCAACGTTTTTCAACGTGCCGGTCGAACAGATTTTTTCGCTCACGCCATTTCCGCCTCTTTCAGAAACGTTGCGCGCGGCGCAGAAAGGAGAGTGAGTATGTTGTTTCAATTTGGTTGGGGGACAGCTCAGTCTTGGCCCAACTGGCTCGGGCGAGTCGCAACATTTGTTATGTTCGGCTTCTATCCAACTGGTGCTTTACTTCGTCTTGCCCCATCTAACGATTTGATCGACCTAGTCGGACTTGGACTGATGATCCTTGCTGGTCTTGTTGCTGCCGCTTTCACCGCTAGCTACACCTATCAGCTAACCCATGGGCACGACGATCTTCTCGACGAACGTGAGCGCCAAGTTCGCCATAAGGCGCACACGCTTGCTTATAGCGGTTTAGCCGCCCTGCTGTTGTCTGCCTTGATCTATATGCAGCTTGCCTCCGATCAAAATTGGTGGATGCCGTCGGACGGGGATCATTGGAAAACACTCTTTTGGGGCGGCATCATCGCGGTCTTCACCTTTCCAGCGGCAAGCCTTGTCTGGACCGAACCAGCTCGAAGTGGCGATGACGATGATTAG